>JANNNT010000328.1:0-1782 GCA_031398685.1 Rhodocyclaceae bacterium
GATGAAGCGACAGGGCAGCCTCGCTCCGCCTGGCAGCAGCAGGCGCGGCACGACGAGCGCAGGTGCTGTTGGCAGATGGATGCGCACGACCATGTCCTTCCGGTCCCATTCCACCTTCAGGTCCAGCCCGCTGAGAAAGTAGCTGGCCACAGATATGGGCACCTCCAGCACCACCTCCACCCCGCGCGCCAACCGGCGTTCGAGTGACAGCGCGAAGTACCGTCGCGCCCCCGGGGCGTTGGCGATCAGGAAGGGCAGCGCGACAGGGTCCGCAGCCGGATCTCCGATGCTGTCGATCACATTGAAGTTTCGCCAGGCGACGTTATTGTTGTTCGCAATGAAGGCGAGAAAGCCGTTCCAGTCCGTCGGCGTCGGCAACAGCGGCGCAGGGTCGGCGGCATGGGACAGGATGCCCACGAAGCAATAGTGCCCGGTCGCCGGGATTTGTGCTGCTGGCCAAACCAGCGGTTCGGTGACCACCAGCATATCGCCTTGCGGCACGTCCACCGGCTGGGTGTTGCCGATTGGAGTCCAGAAGTCCGGCGTGACGAGGGTCGAGGGCGGGCTCCAAAAAACCTGTGCCGTGACGCCCGTCGCTGCCTCGGCACCACGATTACGCATGCGGACATAAACGAAGTTGTCCTGGCCCGAAACAACCTCGAAGCCAAGGCCGTTGTCGCCAGCGGTGCCGGAGGCCTCGCCAAAAGCGGCCTCCGGGTCGGCCACCTGGGACGGACGTGCAATGATGTCGGGACTGGCCGAGAGCATACCCGTTACCGGCACGGCCCCGGTGTCGCCAACGGAATCACGCAGGTAGACGTCCGGCGCAATGCCGAGGGTATCGTTGATGATGGCTTGCAGGTTGGGCATAACGCCGATATTGCCGGGCACCCCTGCGCCTTGCGCTGTGCCCGTGACGGGGTTCGCAAGCAGATTCCGCATGACCAGCGGTGGCAGCCGCGTGCCGGTGTTGGCTGCATGCATCCCCTGCAGAATGATCGCTGCACCAGCGACGATCGGAGTGGCAGAAGATGTACCGTTGAAGTCGTCGGCATAACTCGCATTCGCGTTGCCGCCGCCATCATCGAGTGTACCGTAGCCCGATGTGACGACGTTCTCGCCCCAGGCATAGCAGTTCACCCGCGCGCCGAAGCTGCTGGTAGTCATGCGGTCGTGCGGTGCCACGGAATCCGCCGCGCCGACGATAATTGCGCCGGAATCGCGATAATCGCCCGAGGCTGGGTTGAGAATCTGCCTGCCGCCATTGGCGAGGGTATCGAAGTTTTGGCTGCCGTTGCCAGCGGCCTCCACCACCACCATGCCGAGTGCGGAAGCAAGGCGGATCGCGTCAAAGCTGTCGTCCACGTATTCGGCCGGCGCGCCGAACGGGTCAGGGGCAATCGTCTGAACCTCAAGTACCAGGATGTCACCTGAATCCATGGTCAGCAATGCACCGGCAATGGCGTCAGCCACATGCCCGGTGGTTTTCGTCGCCGCGTCGTAGTGACTGGTGACATGCACCGGGCCCGCCGCTGGAGCGATGCCCACCACACCACGATCGTTGTCGTCGGCAATCATTTCGCCGAGCACCGCACAACCGTGATTTCCGACATAGGTACCTATCCCGTCGCGGTTGTCGCCGGCCAGCAACGTGGGAGCCTTGGCGGCGTAGTCCTCGTGACCGAGCAGCCACCCCTGCTCAAGATCCACCACACGGATCCCGGCACCTTCGCCGTTCGGTTGCAACCACGCCCATCGCGCGTCGATGCCCGCGGTGGCTGC
>JANNNT010000368.1:0-6666 GCA_031398685.1 Rhodocyclaceae bacterium
TTCCGGATACGCGCTTTCGCGGGCGATCCGCCAACTTTCGTCAAGCCACGTATCGCTTGAGCCTGAGCGGGGTGGGCGTGGATAGATGGCAAGCAAAGCACGCGTGGCGGTATCAAGACGCTCGCCACGCAACCCCGGTGGTCCCGGCAGATCGTCCCAGAACGCGTGCAGCGTTGACGACGTTTTGCGCCGATTGAACGGGTTGATGATCGTCTGGCCGTTGCCGAGCTTGTCCCACAGGCCTGCGGCGTTAAGCCGGATGCTGGCGTGCAGCGGCTGATGCGCGTCTCCGACCAGGTGAATCAGCCAGGGCAGCGCATAGTGACGTTCAACGCCTGAAGCCTCGCGGGTGCCGAGGATTTTCGCCTGCGCCACCAACTGCGTGTCGATCTGGCCGGTAACCGGATGATTGGACTGCGAATCATCCAGTGGGCGATTGACATAGTGCCAGTTGCTGCGGCGTTCCATGTCGGGAAATCCGGGCAGCGTCGGCGTCGGGTCTTCCTTGCCGGCGCTGTAGAAGCGTTTGTCCTTGCGGATTTCATCGGGCCAGGTTGACGCCTCGATGAAGAGGATCCGTTCCGGGTCATCCACTCCCGCCTTTCTGCGCCAGCGCTCGTAGTCGGGGTGCTCGCGCAGCAGGCGGGAGGACTCGGCGCGTGCCGCGCTGTCCAGATGTTCCCAGGCAATACTGGCAACCAGCCGATGTCCGGTTGAATTCCAGGCCAGTGCATGCAACGGTAGAAGAAGCATCAGTCCCAGAGGCAGCAAGCTTCGCCAGCCGTGAGCGAGAGAACGTAAGGCCATTTGTTCAAGAGACGTTTGATTCATCCGCACATTATGGGTGCCACCAGCCGGATATTGTCATCATCATGCTAAACTCGATCAACAACCCTTTATTGCGAGACGCTGCCTTGTCTTCACCCTCTTCCTCCTCCCCTTCATCGCGCATTTCCCGGGTGCGCAAAACGGCAACAGCGGTGGCTACGAACGCCGCGTCTGCGCCGTCGTACTCCGGCGCACTGGCTTCTGACTCGCTCGGCTGGAGCCTGCTGCTCGCCGCGCGGGTGCTCGTCCTGGTTCGCGGCGGAAAAAGTTTGAGCGAAGCCCTTGGCCTGCTGGCCAAGGAGCCGCCGGCGGCGCGTGCCGCCGCGCAGGATGTGGCCTACGGGGTATTACGCCGCTACGGCTGGGGCGAATTCATCCTCGGACGCTTGATGTCCAAACCGCTGACGCATCCGGAGACGCAGGCGCTGTTGCTTGGCGCACTGTATCGTCTGGACACCCGCCCGGATTCGGCGCATACGGTCGTCGATCAGGCCGTTCTTGCCGCCGGAGAGCTGGCTGGCGGCGTATTCAAGGGAGTGGTCAACGGCGTGCTGCGCAATTTTCTGCGCCAGCGCGAATCGCTGCTTGCCGCACTGGCCAGCGACGACGAAGCGGCTTATCAATACCCGCGCTGGTGGCTGGCGCGATTGCGTCGTGCCTATCGTGAACAGTGGCCGCAGATCGTCGCTGCCGGCAATAGCCAGCCACCGATGACCTTGCGCGTCAATCAGCGCCGTGGCACGGTCGCGGAGTATGCTGCCCGGCTTGACGCGGCAGGCTTCCCGGCGCGTCCGGTCGGTGCGCACGGCCTGATATTGCAAAAACCGGTAGCGGTTGATGCCTTGCCGGGCTTTTTCGAGGGGTTTGTTTCCGTGCAGGACGCCGGAGCCCAGCGCGCCGCCGAACTGCTGGCACCGGCGCCGGGCGCGCGCGTTCTTGACGCCTGTGCCGCACCTGGCGGAAAAACCGCTCATTTGCTCGAATCCGCGGAACTCGATCTGATCGCTCTGGATATCGATGCTGGCCGCACCAAACGCATCGAGGACAATCTGCAGCGGCTGGGATTGCTGGCTGAGGTCAAGGTTGTCGATTGCAATGCGGTCGATGCGTGGTGGGACGGTCGTGTTTTCGACGCCATTCTGGCCGATGTGCCGTGTTCGGCATCCGGCGTCGTGCGTCGTCATCCGGACATCAAGCACCTGCGTCGCGAGAGCGATATCCGGCGCTTTGCACACACGCAGGCGGCCATGCTTGACGCCCTCTGGCCTTTGCTCAAACCCGGCGGTAAGCTCTTGTACGTGACCTGCTCGGTGTTTCCGGAAGAGAATTCGGCGCAGATTGACGCCTTTCTCGTACGCCAGCCCGGTGTCGAGCGTCTGACTGAGGAGCAACTGTTGCCACAGGACGAAAACGACGGGTTTTATTATGCGTTGTTGCGAAAAGCTGTTTAGATCGATTGTCATCGGTTGGTGTCTGCTGCTTGCGACATCCACGGCGCAAGCGGCGGACATCAGTGTTCGCGGTCCGCAGCTGGTGAGCAAAGAGGATGGCTACAGCCTCGCCGCCGACTTCAACATCAATTTCAATTCGCGTCTTGAAGAGGCCGTCAATAAAGGCGTTGTTCTCTACTTCGCTGTTGATTTCGAGCTGACCCGGTCGCGCTGGTACTGGTTTGACGAGCAGATCATCCGGCGCACCCGAACGTTCAAGTTCTCCTATCATGCGCTGACCCGTCAGTATCGATTGTCAACAGGCGCCTTGCACCAGAGCTACGACTCGCTCGACGAGGCGCTGCGCGTGGTGTCGCGCCTGCGCAACTGGCAGGTGCTCGAGAAGGGTGAGGTCAGAAGCGACCAGACCTACCTCGCCAGTCTGCGCATGCGCCTGGACCTGACGCAAATGCCCAAGACGTTTCAGGTCAATGCACTGTCCAATAAAGACTGGGACCTTTTTTCTGATTGGGTGAACTGGACTTTCACGCCGATGGAGGCTACGCAAATGGCACCTTCGCCACAGGCGGCCGGCCCCGTTTCCCCGCCTGCACCTGCGGTGCCGACGGCTCCGGTTCAAGACGAGGGTAAATGAAAAACCTCATCATCATCGCCGCCTCGTTCGGCGCAATCCTGCTCTTTCTGCTGGCTTCGGCCAGCGCCAATACGGCGCTGTTTGCCAGCCATTATCCCTGGCTGCTCGGGATTAACGCGGTTGTGGCCCTGTCGCTTCTTGCCCTTATCGTGTGGCAGGTGCGCGACCTGTGGCGGGAACACCGCGCCAAGGTTTTCGGCTCGCGGCTCAAGCTGCGACTGATGCTCATGTTCGGCCTCATGGCCGTTCTGCCCGGCGTGCTGATCTACGCCGTGTCGGTGCAGTTCGTCACCAAGAGCATTGAAAGCTGGTTCGACGTGCGTGTTGAAAAGGCCCTTGAATCCGGGCTCAATCTGGGGCGTAGTGTGCTGGATTCCCTGCTTGAGGATCTGGCTGAAAAGGGGCGTTCCATGGCCCTGGATCTGGGTGAGCAGTCCGAGGCCAAGCGTCGTCTGGCCCTCAGCCGCCTGCGCGAGCAGAACGGGGTGCAGTATGCCGCCCTGTTCACCTCCGATGGCGAGTTACTGGCAACGGCCACCAGCGAGCTGTCGGTGTTCATGCCGGAGCAACCGTCATTCGAACAGCTGCGCCAGGCACGCGGCGGGCGCGGTTACCGCGGAATCGAGAGTAACGGCGACAAGGAACTGGTGCTGCGCGTTCTGGTGCCGGTTTCGGCCGTCGGCTTGGGCCGGGAAGCGCGAATCCTGCAATTGACGCAGCCGGTTCCCCCTTCTCTTGCACTCAATGCGGATCGCGTGCAGGAAGTTTATCGCGATTATCAACAGCTCTCGCTGGGGCGCGAGGGGCTGACCCGAATTTATGCCATGACGCTCACGCTGACCGTGCTGCTGGCCCTGTTCACGGCCATCGCCGTGGCTTTTGTGCTGGCTCGCCGCCTGTCAGCGCCGCTGTCGATTCTCGCCGAAGGAACACAGGCGGTGGCCGCCGGTGACTTTACCCCGCGGCAGGCCATTTACAGCCGCGACGAGCTGGGCGTGCTGACCCAATCCTTCAATCAGATGACGCGTCAGCTTGCCGATGCGCGGCGTGACACCGAGCGCCATCGTGCCGACGTCGAATCGGCGCGCGCCTATCTTGAATCAATTCTGGCCAACTTGTCGGCGGGGGTGCTGGTTTTTGACCGTCGCTTCATGCTGCGTACGGTCAATGAAGGCGCGAAGACCATTCTCGATGAGGAATTTACCGGCCTGCTGGCGGTGACCGTCGACGCCTGGCCGCGCGAACAGATCTTCGGACAGGCGATTCGCAATGCCTTTGCCGAACACGGAAGACGGGAATGGCAGACACAGATTGAACTCGATCGTCCTGGCGGCGTGCCGCAGATCCTGTTGTTACGCGGAACGCAACTGCCGGAAGGCACCAGTGGCGGTTATGTCGTGGTCTTCGATGATGTCACGCGCCTGGTCGCTGCCCAGCGCAGTGCGGCCTGGGGCGAGGTGGCGCGGCGGCTGGCGCACGAAATCAAGAATCCGCTGACGCCGATTCAACTCTCGGCCGAACGTTTGCAAGTCAAGTTTGCCGACAAGTTGAGCGGTAGCGACGCCGAAATGCTCAACCGCTCGACGCAGACGATCATCAATCAGGTTCAGGCGATGAAACGCATGGTCAATGAATTTTCCGACTATGCCCGTATGCCGGCACCCGAGTTGGCGAAGCTCGATCTCAACGCCCTGATCGGCGAGGTGCTTGGCTTGTATGAAACCTCGCATGCCCGCATCAATCTTGAACTGGCCCCTGATTTGCCGGCCGTGTGGGGTGATGCGACCCAGTTGCGGCAGATTATCCACAATCTCCTGCGCAACGCTGAAGACGCACAGGAGGGGGCGCACGAACCTCAGATCGGCGTGGTTACGCACGCTATCGACGACATGGTCGAGCTGTCCGTGACCGATTTGGGCCCGGGCTTCCCGCCTGAAATCATGGCTCGTGTTTTTGAACCCTATGTCACGACCAAGGTACGCGGTACCGGCCTGGGTCTGGCCATCGTCAAGAAGATTGTCGATGAACACCAGGGGCGAATCAGAATAAACAACCTGCAGCCGGTGGGTGCCGAAGTAAGTATCCGGCTGCCGTTGGCTGCGGAACAGACGGTAAACCCGAATATCGCTGCAACAATTCAAGAGAACTGAACATGGCGCAAATATTGGTCGTCGACGACGAAATGGGCATCCGCGAGTTGCTCTCCGAAATTCTTGCGGACGAAGGGCACACGGTTTCGCTGGCGGAAGACGCCGCCGCGGCTCGCAAGAGTCGAAGCGAAAAACGTCCTGATCTGGTCCTGCTCGACATCTGGATGCCGGATACGGACGGCATCTCGCTGCTCAAGGAGTGGTCGGCGGCGGGTTTGCTGACCATGCCGGTGGTCATGATGTCCGGGCATGGAACCATCGACTCTGCCGTCGAGGCCACGCGTGTGGGGGCCATCGACTTTCTGGAAAAACCGATTGCCCTGCAAAAGCTGCTGGCCACGGTCAAGAAAGCGCTCAAGCACGAAGTCGCGCTGCAAAAGCCACCGCTCACGCTCGACGCTTTTTCCCGTTCGCCGCTGCTCAAGGATCTCAAGAAGCGGCTCGAACAGGCCGCCGCCAAAACAACCGTGCTGCTGCTCAAGAGCGCCTCCGGCAGCATTGCCGAGATCTGCGCGCGTACCCTGCAGACGCCCAAGACGCCCTGGCTCGACCTGTCCGCTTCGAGCGCGCCCCTGACCCAGGAAATGCTTGAAAACGCGGCAGGCGGCATCCTGTTCATTGCTGACGTGATGCTCCTGGGCAAGCTTCAGCAGAAGAACCTTGTTTATGCGCTGGAGCGGCTTGAAAAACACAATCTCCAGCTGATCGCTGCATCGACGCGTTCGCTCACGGCACTTGACGAGGCGGGTTGGGAGCCTGCTCTGGTGGCGCGTCTGGGCGAAGTGTGGGTAACCCTGCCGCAGCTTTCCAGCCATCCCGACGATGTGCCCGAAATCGCCTCGCTGGTGCTGTCGCACCTCGTCGAACGCAATGAAGTGCCGTCGCGAAATTTCTCCATTGGCGCCCTGAACGCCCTTCGTCTGCACCATTGGCACGGCGAATGGGTCGAGTTGCTGGCGACGGTCAAGAACCTCGCTCTCTCGGCGCTGGAGGACGAGATTTCGGTCGATGATGTTGCCAGCATTCTGCTCCGTGACGCCAGCGAAGCGCCCAAACAGCCCCCGGCGCTCCCCCTGTTCAACCAGCCTTTGCGCGACGCGCGTGAGGCTTTCGAGCGGCTCTACTTCGAGCATCACCTAAAAAGCGAACGCGGCAACATGACACGCGTGGCTGACCGAACAGGGCTTGAGCGAACGCATCTGTATCGCAAACTGAAGCAGCTGGGTCTGAACCTCGGGCGGCGCAGCGAAGAACCGGAGTTATAACCGGCAACAACTGTTTCAGGAAGCGTCATGAGAACAGTCATCCTGGGTGCCGGCCAGGTCGCTACCCGGGTCGCTCAGAGCCTCGTTGGCCAGGTGCATGGGTTGCACGCGGGGAGTGGCGCTGATCAAACGGCATGCTTGCGCTGATCTGGTTCAGACCTGGGTGCGTACCTTTACTATGCTGCTCGGCCGGCTAGAGATTTTTACCCTGCTGCTTGTTCTGGCACTGGCCTTCTGGCGCAAGTAGACCTTTCCGGCGGATAATCGCCCCTTGAACTTTCCGGCAGAACCGACGTGACCCGACCCCGCAACGACAACTTCCTGCGCGCCCTGCTCAA
>JANNNT010000371.1:0-3532 GCA_031398685.1 Rhodocyclaceae bacterium
GTTTGATTGTGGCTGGGCTTCTTGCTTACGTATATTATTGAATGAGCAGAGGGAAACCCGTCCGGGGTGGCCGTTTTGTGACCCCAAAAGCAGTCTGCGCAGTTTGAATCTGTTGGCAAAACGGTACACCTGGTATAAAACCGAAGCAAAGACAGACCACACCCGACGAGCGCTGATCGATAGAATGGCCGGTTGCAAACGCGGCAGAGTAAGAACTGAGGCACTTGGCGGCGGTTTAGGGGTTCAGGCCCACCGCTGAAATGCGATTCGGAAAGGGATTGGGGAAGCGAAAAAAACCTAAGAACTGTCGATCCATTGGCGTTAGCAGAGTGTCGACACCACGTGCGCTCGCCCTAAAACGACTTGACACTACAATTGTCTTTGTACTTTTTTTGCCCTTGGCAGCAAGGATTGTTTTCCACCTATTTCCCGAGCTATGACCATGCCAATGAACGACAAAGACCTCCCTCTGCGCGACGACACCCGACTGCTCGGCAGCCTTCTCGGGGATACCGTGCGAGAACAGGAGGGTGAGGAGGTCTTCGCCGCTATCGAGCGTATCCGCCAAACGTCGGTTCAATTGAACAAAAACCCGGATCGAGAACTCGACCCCTCGGCGAGCACCGAACTCGAAGTCATCCTCAATGATCTGCCACGCGATTCGATGATCTCGGTCGTCAGGGCCTTTAGCTATTTCCTGCATCTTGCGAACATCGCCGAGGACCAGCACCATATTCGCCGTCGTCGGGCACACGACCGGATGAGATCGTCACCGCGCGAGGGCAGTTTGCAAGGCGCGTTTGACCGCGTTCAGGAAGCCGGCGTGCCGGTCGGGAAGATCCGCCATTTTTTTGACGTAGCGCTGGTCTCGCCCGTGCTCACCGCGCATCCGACCGAAGTTTCGCGCAAGTGCATCCTCCGCTGTCACCACGAGATCGCCGAATTGCTCGATCAGCGCGACCGCATGCAACTCACTCCGGACGAGCAGGAGGACAACGACCTCGCGCTACGTCGCGCCTTGCTCAGGCTGTGGCGCACACGCATGGTGCGTCCGAATCGTCTGGCCGTGGTCGACGAAATCAAGAACGGCATCAGCTACTACGATGATACGTTCTTCGCCGAGCTACCGCGCCTCTACGGTCAGTTGCAGGACTTGCTCACCACACGCTTCCCCGGTGAGGAATGGCAACTGCCGCCGTTCTTCCGCATTGGCAGCTGGATTGGTGGGGACCGCGACGGCAACCCCTTCGTCACGGCGGACATCCTGAAAACGGCGCTGCGCCTGCAATCGAGTGCGGCACTCGATTTCTACCTCGACGAGATCCATACGCTGGGCGCCGAACTGCCCCTTTCACATTTGTTGCTTGAAGTGTCACCCGCGCTGGCTGCTCTGGCTGAGCGTTCGCCTGACCACTCGCCACAACGCTCGGACGAGCCCTACCGTCGTGCCCTGACCGGCATCTACGCTCGCCTGGCGGCCACCGCAAAATCGCTGGACCAGCATGAAGCGCTTCGCCATGCGGTTGGCGACGCGGAACCCTATGTCGAATCAGAACAATTGCAGGCTGACCTCACGGTACTCTCCGAATCATTGGTACAGCACGGTGCGGCGCTGATTGCCGGTGGCCGGCTGCGTCGCCTGGTGCGCGCGGTGCAGCTATTCGGCTTCCATCTGGCGCCGGTGGATCTGCGCCAGAACGCTGACGTGCATGAGCGTACGGTTGGCGAATTGCTTGCCCGCGCGGGTCGCGTGGCAAACGTAGCTGGCTATGCAGCGCTCCATGAAGACGCCCGTATCGCTTTGCTCTGTGAGGAGATTAGCTGTCCGCGCCCGCTTTACTCGCCGCATATCGACTACTCCGACGAAACCAAGGGCGAACTGGCGATTTTCTTCGCCGCACGCGAACTGCGCGCCCGCTATGGGCATGCGGCCTTGCCCAACGCCATCATTTCGAAGACCGACGGGGCCTCAGACTTGCTTGAAGTAGCGCTGCTGCTCAAGGAAGCGGGCCTGCTGAAACCCGCGTTAGCCGCCGACTGTGCGCCAAGTCTGGCGATCAACATCGTCCCGCTGTTTGAAACGATCAGCGACCTGCGCAACGGCCCGGAAATCATGCGGCGCCTCTTCGCGCTGCCCGCCTATCGTGCCTTGGTGACGTCGCGCGCCAACGAACACGAGGTCATGCTCGGCTATTCGGATAGCAATAAGGACGGCGGTTTCCTCACCTCCGGATGGGAACTCTACAAGGCCGAGGTCGAACTGGCGCAGGTGTTTGAGGATGCCGGGGTCCGTTTGCGGCTGTTTCATGGGCGCGGCGGATCGGTCGGCCGCGGCGGTGGCCCGAGCTATTTTGCCATTCTGGCGCAACCCGCAGGGGCTGTCTCCGGTCAGATTCGCATCACCGAGCAAGGCGAAGTCATTTCGTCGAAGTATTCAAATCCGGAAGTGGGACGCCGCAACCTTGAAACGCTGACCGCCGCAACACTTGAAGCGACATTGCTCGATCTTGAGCACGAAACCGAGCCGACGGCATACCGCGCTGTACTTGAACGCCTTTCAGAGCTGGCTTACCAGGCGTATCGCGGGCTGGTTTATGAAACGGAAGGGTTCAATCGCTACTTCCGTGAATCAACGCCAATCACCGAAATTGCCGGTTTGAATATCGGTAGCCGACCCGCTTCACGCAAGGCTTCCGATCGCATTGAGGATCTGCGTGCCATTCCCTGGGTCTTCAGCTGGGCGCAGTGCCGCCTGATGCTTCCTGGCTGGTATGGCTTTGGCTCGGCCGTCAACGGCTGGCTGGAGGAAACCCCGGATGGCATGGAAATCCTGCGCCGCATGGTCGCTAACTGGCCATTCTTTCGCACCTTGTTGTCCAACATGGATATGGTCATGGCCAAGGCTGACCTGGCGATTGCTTCGCGCTACGCTGAACTCGTAAGCGATCCGATACTGCGCGGCGAGATTTACGGCCGCATTCGTGCTGAATTCGAGCTCACGCGAAAGCATCTGCTCGTTATCGAACAACAGGACGAACTACTGGCTGACAACCCGCTGCTGCGTCGCTCGATCCGCAATCGTTTCCCGTATATGGATCCGCTTAACCACCTGCAAGTCGAATTGCTGCGACGCCATCGGGCAGGTGAGAGTGACGAACGGGTGCGGCGCGGTATTCATCTCTCAATCAACGGAATCGCAGCAGGCTTGCGTAACAGTGGTTGAGTCCGAGCGATTCATACGAGTATAAAACAGGCTCGTCAGTGGTCGGGTACGGCTGGCCAAGATGGGGTCTGCTCACGAAACGGGCTCAAGTGTACGCCAGGCCGTTGGCATTTACAGTGGGCAGGAATGGGTTTGCGTTGTGCGTTGCGGCAACGGTTGCTGCGCGAAACCTTTCACGGCTCGGTCGTTTCTTGACGACCCAATGCGGACGCCCACTCCCTTGAAAAGCAGGCGTTCAACGTCGTGGTTTAGCGGCGGGCCGTGCCTGCGCTGACGAGAAGATACCCGCGCGTCTTACCGGAGTCTGAG
>JANNNT010000380.1:0-4091 GCA_031398685.1 Rhodocyclaceae bacterium
TGACCTTACAAAATCTGCCATATGGGACATTCGATTGGCTGAATTGCGTGTGCTGACGTCCTGAACAAAGACTCATTGTGCTGGGCCTTTGACAGGCTGCTAACTCGAATCAGCAATATAGCCAAGGCCATAAATATTTGCAAGTGTTCGTTGGAACGACCTCCTGGCTGTTGAAGCCTCGGCCTCGAATTAGAAACTGGCACGGGCGAGGCAACAATTTTTCTCAGGGTACTTGCAATTACTATTTGCCTTGGCTATATTGCTAACTCGAATCAGCATCCCGGCCGAGGCAACCATGAGCAAGCAGGTATTTGTTGGAATTGATGTCGGTTCAGCCAGTGTGCGCGCCGGTATTTTTGATGCAAAGGGCCAGCGCCTGGCCTTTGCCGTCCGCGCAATCCAGCAGTTTCACCCGCGCCCGCTGTATGTTGAACAATCCTCGGCAGACATCTGGGCGCAAACCTGCGCCGCCATGCGCGAAGCCGTCGGTAAGTCCGGGATTGATCCCGCCACGATTGCGGCCATCGGGGTCGATGCCACCTGTTCGCTGGTCGCCGTTGGCGCTGGTGGAAAGCCGGTTTCCGTCGCCGAAAACGGAGGTTCGGAGCACGACATCATTATGTGGATGGATCACCGCGCCGCCGAGCAGACTGCCGCGATCAATGCCACCAAGGACGCGGCGCTGGCTTACGTGGGCGGCGAAGTCAGCATCGAGATGGAACTCCCCAAGGTGCTGTGGCTAAAGCAGCATTTCCCCGAACGTTACGCGGCGGCGTGGCGTTTTTTTGATCTGGCGGATTATCTCGTATGGCGCGCCAGTGGGGCCGATGTCGCGAGTGTGTGCACACTCACCTGCAAGTGGAACTACCTCGCCCATGAAAACCGCTTCAGCGAAAGCCTGCTAAGTGCGGTCGGGTTGGACGACATCACCGGCAAGATTCCACCGCAAGTGTTGCCCCTCGGTTCTGCTGCGGGAAAACTCAGCGCCCAGGCGGCCGCCGAGATGGGCTTGCCCGCCGGCATCGTTGTTGCCACCGGCATTATCGACGCCCACGCCGGCGGTCTGGCGCTGGTCAGCACCGCGCCGCAGGGCAGCCTGGCCATCATTGGCGGCACCTCCAATTGCCATATGGTTGTCAGCGCCGATCCGGTGATGGTACCGGGTGTGTGGGGGCCGTATTTCGGCGCCATGCTGCCCGGTTACTGGTTGAACGAAGGCGGTCAGAGTGCGGCGGGTGCCTTGCTTGAATGGACCGTGCGCCAGAGCGATGCCTGGCCGCTGCTGGAATCCACCGCCAAGGCCGAGGAGCGCAGCATCTATGCCGTGCTGAACGACTGGCTGGCCGATCTGGAAGCACGCGAACCCTGTCCGACGCGTAATCTGCATGTCCTTTCCGACCACCATGGCAACCGCTCGCCACGCGCCAATCCCGCTGCGCGCGGCGTCGTCGTCGGCCTGACGCTGGAGCAAGGCAAGGATGCGCTGGCGCGCCTGTATCTGGCGACCCTGCAGGCGCTGGCCTACGGTACGCGTCACATCATCGAAAGCATGAATGCGGCGGGGCACAAAATCGAACGTATCGTGATGTGCGGCGGTGGCACCAAAAATCCCTACTGGCTGCGCGAGAACGCCGATGCCACCGGCTGCGAGATTCATCTGGTCAGCGAAGAGGATGCGGTCACGCTCGGCGCGGCCTTGCTCGGTGCGGTGGCCTGTGGTGCGTTTGCGTCGATGCCGGCGGCAGCGGCTGACATGGTGCGCCCCGGCGGCAGTGTCGCCGCGCGACCCGAAACCAGGGCTTTCCATGAGGCCAAGTACGCCGTCTATTTACAGCTTTATGAAGACATGGAACGCTGTCGTTCCGCCATGAGTGCGTGGCAGTAAGTCCTCATCAACCCACGCCTATTTCCGATCACTTTGCCACGAGGTAAATGAAATGCTCACTGAAAAGCTCACGCTCACGCTCCCCAAATCCAAACCCATGATCTCGGCTGGCGACAAGGAAGTCCTGCTGGTCACCAATGCCGACCTGCGTGAATCGGCCAACGTGGCCTGCTGGCCGGTGCAGAACAAGTATGAAACCAAACTTGAACACGCCATTTCCAGCCGTCTTGGCTACAAGGTCAAGCGTGCGCACCTGTACAAAGGCGACGTGGGACACGGCTTCATCAGCAGCCAGCGCGAAGGCAGCGACCTGTTTGCCACCATCGACCCGGAGGCGCCGGTGATCGTCCTGATGACCGCCTGGCAATACTCGCACCATCTGGCGCCCAGCCTGGTCAAGCATCGCGGCCCAGTGTTGCTGCTGGCCAACTTCGACGGCACCTGGCCGGGCCTCGTCGGCATGCTGTGCATGGCCGGCACGCTGACCAGCCTGGGCAAGACGTATTCGCGCCTGTGGTCCACGGATTTCGACGACGAGTTCTTCTTCAACGGACTGGAATCCTGGCTGAAGACCCGCCAGATCAAGCACGACACGTCGTATCTGAAGCCGGTCGACGCGGCGCATCCGGCCTCGGCCACCCCGGCCTGGACCATCGGCCGCAAAGTCGGTGAATACGTGCTGCAGAACAAGGAAATCATCGGCCTCTTTGACAGCTTCTGCATGGGCATGATGAACGGCGTCTTCCCGCAGAAAGCGCTGGTCGATATCGGCATGCCGCTGGAAAGCCTGTCGCAGTCCGCGCTGCTCGTGGAGATGGGCAAGGTTCCGCAATCGCTGCGCGAAGAATGCCTGGCCTGGTACGAAGCCAAAGGCATGAAATTCCAGTTCGGCACCGATCCGGCCAAGGAACTGACGCGCGACCAGGTCCTGGAACAGTGCGCCATGATGATCGCCATGGCCCGCTTTACCCAGCGCTTTGGTCTTTCCGCCGTCGGCGTGCAATACCAGCAGGGGCTGGCACAGTCCTGCGCCGCGTCCGATTTCGCCGAGGGCGCCATCGGTTCGACCGACCGCTTCCCGATTCCCGACGAAGCCGGCAACATCATTCGTGCCGGGAAGCCGATTCCCTGTATCAACGAAGTCGACATGGGCACCGCCATTCCGCAGACCATGCTCTGGCGTCTGCTCGATTCGCTTGGCCTGCCCGCCGAAACCACGCTGCACGACATCCGCTGGGGCAGTGAATTTGAAGGCACTTTCTATTGGGATTTCGAAATTTCCGGCTCGGTTCCCTTCGAATTCATCAAGGGCGGCATTGCCGGCGCCACCGGTTATCGTCAGCCGGCCATGTATTTCCCCAAAGGCGGCTCCAGCATTGCCGGCCAGGGTAAGGCAGGTCGCCTGATCTGGGCCCGTGCGCACTACGAGGAGACGCAGGTTTACCTGCACATCGGCACCGGCACCGCCGTGGAACTGCCGGCCGCTGAATTCGAGCGCCGTCGCCGCGCCACGACCTACGAGTGGCCGCTGCTCAACTGCGTGCTCGACGGCGTTGGCCGTGACGATCTGATGGCCGGACACCAGAGCAACCACATCACCATTGCTTATGTCGATGAAGCAAAGTTGCAGGATGTGCTGCGCGCTTTCGTGGCGCAGGCCGTGACGCAGGGCGCCAGGGTACTGGTTGCCGGGGATGCGGCCGGACTGCTCTAAGCGCAGAAAAAGGGACGGGCTGCCCCGTCCCTTTAGTCACACCTGTTTTAACCGGTTTGTAGGTGCTGTCGCTTGTTTTCAATCAAGTGAAATCCGGCGTTGATTCAGGGGCCGTAGAGTCCCGGGTCGATGTTGGTGCAATGATGTAGCACATTAAATAATAAAAATTATCAGAGAGGGCACGCTGTGATACCAATCGTTACGATCAAGAATCTGAACAAGACCTTCCCTGGGGTCCGGGCGCTGGACAATGCCCAGTTTGAACTGATCCCTGGGGAAGTGCACGCCCTGATGGGCGAGAACGGTGCCGGCAAATCGACGCTGATGAAAGTCCTGGCCGGGGTATACCAGAAGGACTCCGGAGAAATCCAGGTTAACGGCCACGTGGTCGACATCCCCGACCCGCACGCCGCCCAAGCGCTCGGCATCGGCATCATCCACCAGGAACTCAACCTGATGCGCCACCTCAGCGTCGCGCAGAACATCTTCATC
>JANNNT010000419.1:0-7205 GCA_031398685.1 Rhodocyclaceae bacterium
GCGCAACCTGCTTGCCGCCGAACTTGCCCGCATCGACAGCGAACGCGCACGCAAGGCGGCGCTGGCGGATATTTTCAAGGCTCTGGGCGGGGGCTGGACGCATGGCGACGGGGGGTGATCGCTGATCGTTGAGCCGTTCAACCCGCCAGAACTCTGTCCGCGAACCGCGTCAAACGGCGATCTCCGCGTGACCTGTCGGGGACCCTCAGGACACCGACCCACCAACGAAAAAAGGCCCGGCACGATGCCAAGCCTTTTCTGAACGCTTGCCCGGTTTTTAAGTTCATCCGGGCAAAGAAAACACTAGACGGGCGCTATTACTTACCTCGTCCACCACCGCCGCCGCCACCACCACCACTACCACTACCGCCACTATTGCTACTGCCGCTATTTCCGCCGCCGCCACTATGTCCGCCACCGCTATGTCCACCCTTGTTACCGCTGGCGCTGCTGTGTGCGTGTTCGGATTTACCCCTTGATCCGGACTCACCGGAGTCCTCTGCCTTCGCGGCGGGACTCTCCTTTTTCCCTGCTTTATCCGTCTTGGACGCGCTGACCAGTGCGCCCAGCTTTGCGCCCATGGCGTCTGCGATTTGCCCCCAGCCCATCCCGGCTTGACGTTGAGCAAGAACTCCCGCCATGGTGACGGTTCCCTTGACGGTCGTTATCGTTCCTCCGTTCAAGGCGGCGGCAAGCTGGGCTGGCGTTGGATTGGTGATGCCTCGCCTGGCCAGGTCCGCTTTGGCTAGAGACAGCGCGATATTGATGTTTCCGTACCCCAGCTTGCCTGTTGCTGGAATAAACGTTACTGAAGGAGCTGTCGGATCAGGGCTGCTCTGACTGGTGATCAGCAAGACGTTCTTTCCATCGCGCAGTCCAGCAACCAGAGAATCCGCATTCTGTTGAGAACCGGCCAGCGTGCTGTACTGAAGAGCAAGTTTTTCTTCTGAATTGGTCGATGTGGTTTGCAGCGTGGTCGTGCTTGATGCCGTCTGCGACCAGGCAGGCACTCCCGAGATCGTTCCCGCTGTGGCAATTACCAAGGCCACTGAAGCCATTTTGAGGGACATGTAATACTCCTTGTGAGGTGATACCAGAAATCGTCATCGCGCCATGCTGGATCGTTGAAGAACTCCGCACATTACGTCCAGTTCCTGGATAACGGCACGGATGATAAGCATAGGATCCGACACGTTCTGTGCGCTAGCGCCCAGAGTTATTTCGGTTAACCCGTTTCGTTGCTTGAGGGAAATTCTGATACCTGGCGTGCTGCTACCCGACGATGATGTGCGCTGGCTGTCACTCGCGGCCCTCAGCGCGCAGGCCGGCGAGATAAATATCCACAATCTTCGGGCCATAACTTTCCAGCGGAAAGAGGGCGCTGTTAAGCGTCCAGTTCAGGACCAGACCGTCCACCACCGAAATCAAACCCACTGCAGCGCAGCGCGGATCAAGAGCAGGGGGCAGATAGCCGCGCTCGCGGGCCAGACGGAAACCCTCCTCAATGATCGCCAGATAGCGGTTGCCGCATTCGAGATGCGCATCACGGATGGCAGCCATCTCGCCCACGTACTCGCATTTGTGCCAGGAAATTTCCACCACCCGGAAATAACGCTGATCGCTGGCGACCCGGTCAAGAAAGTAGAGAACCAAGGTGCGTAGCGCAGCGAGCGGATTTTCTTCACTGCTGGTTTGCAACTCGACCAATTTGGCCCTGAGCGGATCGAAAACACGCTGGATCATGGCATCGTAAAGATCCCCCTTATTGGCGAAATGCCAATAGATCGCACCGCGCGTCACCCCGGCCGCCGTGGCAATTTCCGCCAGCGAGGTATGGCTCACGCCGTGTTCCTGAAACACGAGTTCGGCGGCATCGAGGATCGCGTTGCGCGTTTCCTGTGCAACTTCTTTCGTTTTCCTAACCATGAGTTTCCTTCCCTTCCTTCGGAGCGCCTGCCCCTGTTGTGGAAGTATTTTAGCGCAGGCCTTACATACATGCACGGATGTATGTAAAATACCCGGCAATTCCAACAAAGTTCCTTCCCCTGTTATCGCCCTGACTCAGGGGCACCCCGTACCGGAGACCTACCATCATGCGCAGATTCACCCCAACCCGCGCCGTTCCCCGTCGCGCCTTGCTGTCCAGCACCCTCGTCGCGATCAGCGCCGCGCTGATGCTTGCTGCCTGCAGCAAAACACCGACGCCGGGCATGTCTTCTGGTGGCGGTGAGCCGCCCGAAGTGGGCGTAATTACGGTGCAGCCGCAAACCGTGGCGATCACCAGCGAATTGTCCGGTCGTACCGTAGCCAATACGGTCGCTGAAATCCGCCCGCAGATTGGCGGGATCGTGCACAGCCGTCTGTTCCGCGAAGGCGGTGAGGTCAAGGCCGGCGAACTCCTCTATCAGATCGATCCGGCGGTTTATCAGGCAAACTACGAGAGCGCCAAGGCCAGCCAGGCCAAAGCGGAAGCCAATCTGGTGAGCGTTCGCTTGAAGGCGGAGCGGTATCAGGAACTGCTGTCGGCCAAAGCCGTCAGCCAGCAGGCGTTCGACGACGCCAGCGCCACCCTCAAGCAGGCCGAGGCCGACATCGCGGCCAGCAAGGCCGTAGCCGAACTCGCACGCATCAACCTGGCCTACACCCGCGTGGTATCGCCCATCAGCGGACAAATCAGCAAGTCCTCGGTCACCCAGGGCGCGCTGGTTACGGCCAACCAGGCGGCCGCGCTGGCAACCGTGCAGCAACTTGATCCGATCAACGTCGATGTAACGCAATCCAGCCGCGAAATGATGCAGATGAAACATGCATTGAGCGCCGGTTTGATCAAAAGCGCCGGTGCCGGCCAAGCCAAGGTCAAGCTGGTTCTGGACGACGGCACGATCTATCCGATCGAGGGCAAGCTGGCGTTTTCCGAAGTGACCGTGGATTCGGGCACCGGCACCGTCACCCTGCGCGCGGTCTTCCCTAACCCCAAGCGTGATTTGCTGCCCGGCATGTACGTCCGCGCCGTCATCGAGCAAGGCATGCGCGAGCAATCGCTGGTCGTGCCGCAACAGGGTGTAGCGCATGACCCGCAGGGCAACGCGGTGGGCATGGTGGTCAATGCTGAAGGCAAGGTTGAAGCGCGGCCGCTCAAGACCGAGCGCGCCATCGGAAACCAGTGGCTGGTGAGCGAAGGGCTCAAGGCAGGCGACAAGCTGATCATAGAGGGCTTGCAGAAGATCCGCCCGGGGGCCGCGGTTACCGCGGTACCCGCCGGATCGAAAGCCCCCGCTGCCGGCGCGCCGGCGGACAAAGCCGCTGCAGCCAAGCCGTAAGGAGATAATTACATGGCACGTTTCTTTATCGATCGCCCCATTTTTGCCTGGGTCATCGCGATCGTCATCATGCTGGCCGGCGCGCTTTCCATCCAAACGCTTCCGGTTTCACAGTACCCGACGATCGCTCCACCGGCCGTCTCCATCAACGCCACCTATCCGGGCGCATCGGCCAAGACACTGGAAGACTCGGTCACGCAGATCATCGAACAGAAGATGACCGGGCTCGACAACCTGCTCTACATGTCCTCGACCAGCGATTCCTATGGGCGGGCGTCGGTAAAGCTCACCTTCAACGCGGGCACTGATCCGGACATCGCCCAGGTGCAGGTGCAAAACAAGCTGCAGCTGGCCCTGCCCTCGCTGCCGCAGATCGTGCAGTCACAAGGCGTGCAGGTTGCCAAATCGGCGAGCAACTTCCTCATGGTCGTGGGCCTGGTTTCCGAGAATAACGACAAGACGCAGACCGACCTTTCGGACTATCTGGTCGCCAACATGCAGGATCCGCTGAGTCGCGTACCAGGCGTCGGCGAAGTCACCATCTTCGGCGCTCAGTACTCGATGCGCATCTGGCTGGACCCCGCGAAAATGGTCAAGTACAAGCTGACCACGGCGGACGTGCGCTCGGCCATCCAGGCGCAGAACACCCAGGTGTCCGCCGGCCAGCTGGGCGGCTCGCCAGCCGTTGAAGGCCAGCAGCTCAATGCCACGATTTCGGCGCTCGGCCGCCTGGAAACAACCGACCAGTTCGGCGCGATCCTGCTGCGCACCAATAGCGCCGGCGGCAACGTCCATCTGCGCGACGTCGCCCGCATCGAACTGGGCAGCGAGTCCTACGGCACGGTGGCGCGCTTCAACGGCAAACCCGCCGCCGGTATCGCCGTCCGCCTCGCCGCCGGGGCCAACGCGCTTTCGACCGCGACCGCGGTACGGGCCAAGGTCGACGAACTGTCCCGCTATTTCCCGACCGGCGTGAAATACGTCATTCCGTACGACACGACCCCGTTCGTCAAGATCTCGATCGAGGAAGTCATCTACACGCTGATCGAGGCCGTCATCCTGGTCTTCCTCGTGATGTGGCTGTTCCTGCAGAATATCCGCGCCACGCTCATCCCGACCATCGCGGTTCCCGTCGTGCTGCTCGGCACGTTCGGGGTGCTTTCCCTGTTCGGCTATTCGATCAACACCTTGACCATGTTCGCCACGGTGCTGGCCATCGGCCTGCTGGTCGATGACGCGATCGTCGTCGTCGAGAACGTCGAACGCGTGATGAGCGAGGAAGGACTCTCGCCCAAGGAGGCGACACGCAAGTCGATGGACCAGATCGTCGGCGCGCTGATCGGCATCGCCCTCGTGCTCTCGGCCGTGTTCGTGCCGATGGCTTTCTTCGGCGGCTCGACCGGCGTCATCTATCGCCAGTTCTCAATCACTATCGTCTCGGCGATGGCGCTCTCGGTACTGGTGGCGATCATCCTCACCCCTGCCCTGTGCGCGACGTTGCTCAAGCCGATCCACAAGGGTGAACACTTCAGCGAAAACTGGTTCTTCCGCCGCTTCAACAGCCTGTTCGATCGCGGCCAGAGCGGCTACACGTCGACGGTCGGCCGGATGCTCGGCAAGCGCATGCGCTATATCGTGATCTACCTGCTGATCGTCGGCGGCATGGTCGTACTGTTCGCGCGCATGCCGACCTCCTTCCTGCCGGATGAAGACCAGGGCTTCCTGTTCACCCAGGTCCAACTGCCGGCTGGCGCTACGCTGGAACGTACCGTCGGTGTGCTCGGCACGGTCGAAGATCATTTCCTGAACGACCAGAAAGAGGCCGTCAGCTCCCTGTTCACTATCGCTGGCTTCAGCTTTGGCGGCAGCGGCCAGAACATGGGCCTCGGCTTCGTCCAGCTTAAAGACTGGGATCTGCGCGATCGCCCCGACTTGAAGGTGAAGGCCGTCGCCGGCCGCGCCATGGGCGCTTTCTCGAAGATCCGCGATGCGATGGTATTCGCCTTCGCGCCGCCGGCCGTGGTCGAACTTGGCAACGCCACCGGTTTCGACATGCAATTGCAGGACCGCGGCGCCGTCGGTCACGAGGCGCTGGTCAACGCCCGCAACATGTTCCTCGGCCTGGCGTCGCAGGACAAGCGGCTGGTCGGTGTCCGTCCCAATGGCCAGGACGACATGCCCGAGTACAAGCTCGACATTGACCAGGCCAAGGCCAACGCGCTCGGTGTTTCGATGTCAGACGTCAACGACATGTTGTCGTCGGCCTGGGGCAGCAGCTACGTCAATGACTTCATCGATCGCGGCCGGGTCAAGAAGGTCTACATGCAGGGCGACGCACCGTCACGCATGCTGCCCGAAGATCTGAACAAGTGGCACGTGCGCAACAAGAGCGGCGAGATGGTTCCCTTCTCCGCCTTTGCGTCCGCGCATTGGTCCTACGGATCGCCACGGCTGGAACGCTACAACGGTTCGTCTTCGGTCGAGATTCTCGGCCAGGGCGCTCCCGGCGTCAGTACCGGCGACGCCATGGCGGCGGTTGAAGAAATCGCGGCCAAACTGCCGCCGGGCATTGGCTACGAATGGACCGGCACGTCGTTCGAGGAACGGCGCTCGGGCGCGCAGGCACCCGCCCTCTACGCCATCTCGCTGCTCGTCGTCTTCCTCAGTCTGGCGGCGCTTTATGAAAGCTGGTCGGTGCCGTTTTCAGTCATGCTGGTCGTGCCGCTGGGCGTCATCGGCGCGCTGCTGGCCGCCACGGGACGGGGAATGTCGAACGACGTCTACTTCCAGGTCGGCCTGCTCACCACTGTTGGCCTCTCGGCGAAAAACGCGATCCTGATCGTCGAATTCGCCCAGGCGCAGCTCGATCACGGTCTCGGCCTGATCGAGGCGACGCTGTCCGCCGTGCGCATGCGTTTGCGTCCGATCCTGATGACCTCGCTGGCCTTCGGCCTCGGCGTCCTGCCGCTGGCTATCAGCACCGGCGCCGGCTCCGGCAGCCAGAACGCGATCGGTACCGGCGTGCTTGGCGGCATGATCTCGGCCACCGTACTCGGCATCTTCTTTGTTCCGGTGTTCTTCGTGGTGATCCGGATGATTTTCAAGGGCAAGCGGCCAGTCGCCGATGCGCCCGCCAGTGATATTGCTTCGCAGGAGACCAAATGATCAATCGAACGCTCCTTGGCATTGCCATCAGCCTGGCGCTAAGCGGCTGTGCCAACCTCGCTCCGGATTTTCTGCGGCCAGCCGCGCCGATTCCGACCGAATGGCCCGCTTCGGCGGCACCGGTCGGGCAGGGAAAATCGCTGGCCGACACTGGCTGGCAGGATTTTTTCGCTGACCCCCGCCTGAAGCAACTGGTCGACCTGGCCTTGCGCAACAACCGCGACCTGCGGGTGGCCATCCTGAATATCGAAAAAGCGCGTGCCCAGTACCAGATCAGCAATGCCGCGCGGTATCCCGCGATCGACGCCACCGGGGCGGAAAGTGCGCAGCGGCTGGCCGATGCGCAGTCCTCTACCGGGCAGGGCATGGTTACGCGCCAATACAGTCTTGGCCTCGGTTTTTCCGGGTATGAACTCGATTTCTTCGGCCGCGTGAGCAACCTCAAGGATCAGGCGCTCGAGCAATTCCTCGCCACGGAAGAGGCCCGGCGCAGCGCGCATATCACGCTGGTGGCCGAAGTCGCCAATACCTGGCTGGCGCTGGCGGCGGATCAGGAACGCCTGCAACTGGCGCGCGATACGCTAGTCAGCCAGCAGAGTTCGCTGGGGCTGGCGCAGCGCACCTACGATGTGGGGGTTGCTTCGGCGCTGGACCTGAATCAGGCCCGCATGTCGACCGAAAGCGCCAAGGTCGACGTGGCCCGCTTTATCGCCGCCGTCG
>JANNNT010000438.1:0-9281 GCA_031398685.1 Rhodocyclaceae bacterium
GACAAACCGCCGATGGGCAATGTCCGCCAGCAAAAGAAGATCGGGGCTGAGGCACCGGTCGCGAGTACGTCGCCGCGGAAAACGACAGCCGACCGTGATCTGGAGTTTCGCAGGAGACAGAAGGAATCCCAGGAAAGCGCAGAGAAGGCCAAAAAGGAGCAAACGGCATCCGCCGACAAGCAACAGAACTGTGATAGCGCCCGCCGCCATCTGCAGGCGCTTGAATCGGGCGAACGAATCGCCCTGCGTGACGACAAGGGTGAACGATATTTCATGGAAGACACGCAGCGCGAACAGGAGATCGAAAAGTCGCGCCAGGCCGTGCAATTAAACTGCAAGTAGGCTGGATGGCTCTCCCTACTCGTTCCCAGCTTCGCCCGCGCCCTTTTTCATCACTTTTCCTTCTGCTGCCCTCTGTTTGCGCACTTCCTTCGGGTCGGCGATCAATGGCCGATAGATCTCCACCCGATCCTGGTCGCGTAATGGCGCGTCGGGCTTGGTCAGCTTGGCGAAGACACCTAGCTTGTTTTTGGTCAAATCAATCTCAGGATACTTTTGCAGAACGCCGGAGACCTCAATCGCCTGACGTACGGTTGCACCCACCGGCAACTTGACGGAGAAAATTTCCTGCTTCTGCGGTAACGGATAAACCACTTCGATGCTGATCAACTCAGGCATTGGATACTCCATAGACCTCGTCGGCGCGTTTTACGAACGCATCAACGAAGGTGTTGGCAATCTGGCTAAAAACCGGGCCAATGACTTTTTCAAAGATTTTGCTGGAAAATTCGTAGGAAAGCTGCAACTCGATCTTGCAGGCATTCTCGGCCAGTGGCTTGAAGCGCCAAAACCCTTCAAGCCGACGAAACGGACCATCAACCAGCCTGATACTCATCCGCAACGGAATTTCCTTCTCGTTCTCAGTGGTGAAGTGCGATTTGACGCTGAGATAATTGATATGCAGCGTGGCTACCGTCTTTTTTTCATCACGGAATTCAATCCGAGTTTGGCTGCACCAAGGCAAAAACCTGGGGTAATCTTCAACATGATCGACGAGAGTAAACATCTGCTGCGCCGAACGTTGGATCAATACCGATTTCTCAACCATGGCCATCTTTAGCCGCGCCCCGTGAATCCTGTAGAATCGTGCATTCTAGCACTTGCGCCATAACCTCTGAGAGCCGCACCATGAGTATCATCGCCAACAAGAAAGCCTTCCACGACTACTTCATCGAAGAAAAATTCGAGGCGGGTGTTTCTCTACAAGGCTGGGAAGTCAAGGCAATCCGGGCGGGACGGGCGAACATCAAAGAGTCCTATGTGGTTGTCCGCAGCGGTGAGGTCTTCCTCTTTGGCATGCATATCACGCCCTTGCCCGAGGCCTCTACACATGTTCATGCCGACCCGATCCGTACTCGAAAGCTGCTTTTGCATGCCAACCAGATCAGCAAACTGATCGGCCAGGTTGAACGTGCCGGATTTACCCTGATGCCACTGGATCTGCACTATCAGCGCGGTCGGATCAAGGTCGAAATCGGTTTGGCGAAAGGCAAGAAACAACACGACAAACGCGAAGTGGAAAAAGAGCGTGACTGGGATCGTGAAAAAGCGCGCATGATGCGCGTCAAAGCCTGAGCGTCAGAGTTTTCGACGCTGCCGAACAGTCTCGAACAGGCAAACAGCGACGGCCGCGGCCACGTTAAGCGATTCGGTCGCCCCCGGCATTGGGATACAAACCCGTAATGGTGTTGATTCCGCCACTTCTGGACGAACCCCCTGCCCCTCGTTGCCAAATACCCAGGCCACCGACTCTCTCAGGTCAAGCGAATAGAGCGCGAGAGGCGCATCCAGCGCCGTCAAGACGGCTTGTCCTCGGTAGCCTCCGAGAAAGGCTGGCAAATCGCAGCTTTCGTGGATATCAAGCTGGAAATGCGCTCCCATAGCAGCACGCAAGGTTTTAGGGGACCAGGCCTGAGCGCAATCAGCGGAAAGAAGCACCTGACGAAAGCCAGCAGCGGCCGTACTGCGCAAGATTGAGCCCAGATTGCCAGGATCCTGGATGCCATCGAGCAAGACAGAGTCGATCTCCTGATTGAGCCCGTGAGAACATCGGGGTTGCATAACAATCGCCATGATCCCGCTAGGGGTCTCGACGATTGCCAGATCATCAAAAAGCACATCGGCCAGAATACTTACTGACTTTCCAACATTGCCGCTTTGCAAATAGCAGGCGATTTCACTGCGCGTTGCCCCCCGCTCGCTGACGACAATTTCCTCCGGTTTGCCAATATGCTGAACATAGCTTTCAATAAGGTGCATTCCATCAAGCAAGGCATGACCGGTTTTCCGGCGTTCGCGCCCGCTCTGGCAGAGTCTCTTCAGTGCCTTGAAATGTGGATTCTCACGCGAAACGATGTGTTTCATCGGTCTATCAATCGCGCCACCGGGGCATAGCTGCGCCGATGCACCGGACTCACCCCGTGTTCCTGCAAAGCGGCAAGGTGCAGCGCGGTGGGATAGCCCATGTGTCGATCAAAACGATACATGGGATACGTGGCGTGAAGATGCATCATGCCCGCGTCACGCACGGTCTTGGCAAGAATTGACGCCGCCGCAATCGAAGCGACCTTGCTATCACCGCCGATAATGGCTTGTGAAGAGCACGGCAATTTCGGGCAGCGGTTGCCGTCGACCAGAGCATGAGTCGGTGGAATCTGGAGCGACGCCACCGCACGCTGCATGGCCAGCATGCTGGCCTGCAGGATATTGATTTGATCGATTTCTTCAACGCTGGCTTCGGCAACGGCCCAGGCCAGTGCCTTGGCGCGAATTTCGATGGCCAGCGCTTCGCGGCGTTTGGCCGAGAGTTTCTTGGAATCGTTCAGTCCGACGATGGGGTTGGCGGGATCGAGAATCACCGCAGCCGCGACTACTGACCCAGCCAGTGGACCACGACCAGCCTCATCTACGCCGCAAACCAAGCCTTCAGGCGGCAACAAGGGTATGGGCATTGTTGCGCACTGCCGCTGGCAGACAATCAAGAATTGCAGAAGCCGCTTTTTCGGCGGTATTCTGTTTCAGTTGCAAGTGAATCTCTCGGAAAACTTCGCGGATATGGGCGCAGGTCGCCTTGTCAGCGTAGAAGTTGAGCAGTGCTTGAGCGAGGTTTTCGGGCGTCGCATCGTTCTGAATAAATTCCGGAACGACGAATTTCCCGGCCAGAATATTGGGCAGACCCACATAGGGCAAATAGCCCATGCGCCGCATCATGCGGTAGGAAAACGAGGCCATTTTGTACGCAATGGCCATTGGCCGCTTGAGCAGAGCCGCTTCAAGTGTAGCGGTACCGCTCGCAACCAGCACCGCGTCAGAGGCCATCATCGCCTCATGTGCGTGGCCGAATATCATGCGGATCGGTAGGTCATGCGCATTGCAGCGGTAGAGTGCTGTTTCAAACAACAAGCGTGTTTCTCGTGTTGCCAACGGAACTAGGAAAAGCGCGCTCGGCAGCGATTTGTGTATCTCACGCGCAGTTGAGATAAAAGTATCCGCCATATACTTCAATTCGGACTGGCGGCTTCCTGGCAGCAAGGCAAAAACTGGCTGCTCCGTTGGCAAATCGAGCAGTTCGCGCGCCGCGTCACGACCATCTTCAACCGGCAGGATATCAGCCAGCGGATGCCCCACATAACTGACGGGAATCCCCTGCTTTTCGTAGAGAATCGGCTCAAAAGGAAACAACGCCAGAACACGCGACACAGCAGCACCAATTTTGTGAATGCGCTTACCGCGCCACGCCCAGATCGACGGGCTGACGTAGTGAATACTGGGGATTCCACGCTGTTTGAGCGTTTTTTCCAGAGCCAAATTAAAATCCGGCGCATCAACTCCAATGAAAACATCGGGCGGATCAGCCAACAGGCGGCGCTTCAGATCGCTGCGAATGCCGGAAATTTCGCGGTAATGCCTGAGCACTTCAACGTAACCCCGTACCGCGAGTTTTTCAAGCGGATGCCAGGCTTTAAAGCCTTGCCCAAGCATTTTCGGGCCACCAACACCGTAAAACACGGCATTGGGAAGTCGGGCCTTGAGTGCCTCAATCAGGTGACTGGCCAGAAGGTCTCCCGAAGCCTCGCCCGCCACCATGGCGATGCGCACGACGCCTGACGTCATCGGATGATGCCGCGCTTGGATACCGCAAGAAAATCGAGGATAGGCTGGATTTCGGGATGCGCCTTGACCTCGTCCTCAAGCTTGGCGCGCGCCTCTTCAAGCATCAAACCGGATTTGTAGAGCGTCCGGTAAGCACGCTTCAGCGCCATCAAGGCGTCGGCCGAGAAACCTCGACGCTTCAAACCTTCGGCATTGATCCCGTAGGGGCTCGCCGAATTCCCGGCGGCCATGACAAAGGGAGGGATGTCTTGTAAGACCACAGTGCCTACTGCCGTCATGGTGTGTGCGCCGATGCGACAGAACTGGTGCACGCCGGTGTAGCCACCAAATATCGCCCAGTCATCCACATGGACGTGCCCGGCAAGTTGTGAATTGTTGGCGAAAATGGTGTGGTTTCCGACCTGGCAATCGTGCGCGATATGCACGTAGGCCATGATCCAGTTATCGTCACCAATTCGCGTAACACCAACGTCCTGAACGGTACCCAGATTGAAGGTGCAGAACTCGCGGATGGTGTTGCGGTTGCCAATTTCAAGACGCGTTGGCTCCCCGGAATATTTTTTGTCCTGCGGCGCCTCGCCGATCGAATTGAACTGAAAAATCCGGTTATCCTGGCCGATCCCTGTATGCCCGGATATCACAACATGCGGACCGATCGACGTATTGTCACCAATCTCGACATGCTCGCCAATAATTGAATAAGCGCCGACAGAAACGTTAGCGCCCAAACGGGCTCCGGGATGAATGATTGCACTTGAATGTATCATCATATTGCTCGCGCTGTTGTCAGACCACGTCGCGCTTGGCACACATCAATTCGGCTTCAGCGACGACATCTCCGTCAACACGTGCTTCCACCTTGTATTTCCAGATACCACGCATCTGACGCAATATCTCGACGTGCAAATGAAGTTGATCACCAGCGGTCACCGGCTTTTTGAAACGGGCGTTGTCAATGCCAACAAAGTAAAAAACGGAGCTTTCGTCAGGCTTGGCACCCATGGTTTTGAACGATAGTATGCCTGCTGCCTGAGCCAGTGCCTCCATGATAAGCACACCTGGCATCACCGGATGATGCGGAAAATGTCCGACGAAGAAGGGTTCATTGATCGTAATATTCTTGTATGCATGAATCGATTTTCCCGGCTCACACTCAACGACTCGATCCACCAACAAAAAAGGATAACGGTGCGGAAGGTGCTCTAGTATTTCGTGAATATCCATTGCATTCAAGATTTTTTCTCCATTAATTCGAGCTGTTTCTCAAGTTGGGCAACCCGCTCGGCAAGCTTTGCCAATCGTTTGATTTGTGCGGCGTTATGTAACCACTCTTCATGCGCTTCAAGCGGGAAAATACTGGTGTACTGCCCCGCCTTGCGCAGACTCTTGGTCACCATCGTACCGGCGGAAACATGCACGTCGTCCGCAAGTTCGAGATGCCCGACAATCATACCGGCACCACCGACGGTGCAGCGACGTCCAATTTTTGTGCTGCCGGCAATACCGACGCAACCGGCCATCGCCGAGTTATCACCAATAACCACGTTGTGGGCAATCTGGATCTGATTATCCAGCTTGACGCCATTTCCAATCACCGTGTCATCCAATGCGCCCCGATCAATCGACGTATTTGCTCCAATTTCCACGTCATCACCGATGACAACACGACCAACTTGCGGAATCTTGACCCAGGAGTCGCCTTCCTTGGCAAAACCAAAGCCGTCGCTACCGATAACGGCTCCCGCCTGAATCACAGCACGCCGGCCAATCACGCAATGGCGATAGATCACGGCATTCGGGTAAAGCAGGGAATCGTCACCGATAGAAACGTCGTCACCGATCACACAACCTGGGTAAACGGTAACGTTCTCGCCAATCCTGACGCCTGCACCGACGACAACATACTCACCGATGCTGGCCGAGGCCGGAATCTCAGAATGCACTACCGCCGAGGGGTGAACGCCCTGCGGGCGTCGCTCTGCCGGGTTGAGCAAAGCCACAACCCGGGCATAGTAAGCATAGGGATTTTGATGCACAATCCGAGGAAGCGCCGTATCCGCGGCAAACTGTGGCGGAACAATAACGGCTGCCGCCTGAGTGTTCTGCAACTGCTGCCGGTACTTCGGATTGGCAAGGAATGCAATCTGCCCGGCTCCAGCCGAAGCCAAGCTGCCGACCTGCGACACAATAAGCGAACCATCACCCTCAAGCGAACCGCCGAGGCGGTTGACGATTTCGTCGAGCCGCAGACCGTCTTGCACAGGCACGCCGCTTACTTGCCTTCGGACAAGGCCTTGATGATTTTTTCCGTCACATCGAGTTTCGGGCTGACCCAGACTACGTCCTGAACGATCAGATCGTACTTCTCGCTTTCGGCGAGTTGCTTGATCGCCTTGTTTGCCTTCTCGATGATCGCGGCATTCTCTTCGTTCTGACGCAGGTTCAAGTCTTCACGGAATTCGCGCTGCTTGCGCTGAAACTCGCGGGACTGCTCGTTCAGATCTTTTTCTTTCGAACGACGCTCAGACTCGGCCATAGTGACTGCGTTTTTCTCTAGCGACTCCTGCAAGGCTTGAACTTGCTTGGCCAAAAGCTGCAAATCCTGATCGCGCTTGGAAAACTCCGCCTCAATCTTCTTTGCCGCCTTAACGGCGGTCGGCGCATCGCGGAAAATGCGCTGGGTATTGACGTATCCAACCTTCAGCGGCTCTGCTGCCGACGCATAAGACACTGGCAGCGAAGCCATCAACGCAACCAGCAACGTGGCAATTTTCGTATTCAAGCTATTTCTCCTAGACTAAAAGGCGGTTCCCATTTCGAACTGGAACCGTTGAAGTTTATCATTTTCCTGATCATTAAGTGCTTGAGCCAGACTGAATTTAAGCGGTCCGAATGGAGATACCCAAGTCGCCGCAAGACCTACCGACATGCGGATGGGACCCTGGTCGCATACGCCGCCACCTTGGACACATGCGCCGGATTGCGACTTTCCATCTCCGTAGACCTGGCCGGCATCGAAGAACGGACCAAAACGCATCGATTTGTCTGCACCAAAACCAGGTATGGGCATCGACAATTCGGCATTGAAAATCATGCGACGCGTACCGCCCAGTCGAACATCGTCGCCGCTCACAGATTTCTCGTACGGCCCCAGACTCGCGGTATCGTAGCCACGAACCGAACCTGAACCGCCAGCGTAAAAGTTCTTGTAGAAAGGCAAGTCCTGCTTGGCAATGCCCTTGGCGTAACCAAGCTCGCCATTAAGCATGAGGACCATGCCTTGGGTCAGCGAGAAGAATCGCTGGTACTGATAGGTGGCTTTGTAGTACTTGAGATCCCCGCCCGGGCTGACTTCGAAACCGGCGTGCTGGTAGGCTCCGCGAGTCGGGTTCAACACGCTGTCTTTCGTATCGCTTGACCAACCGACGGTCATGGGAAGTGAGATATTGCTACATTTGTTACTGCCGCCACAGAACTTGTCACTAAAGTCTAGGTATTGAAGCGGGGTGGGATCGGTGGCGGGATCTGGTCCTCTATTAATCTCGACTTGTGTTTGATCTACCGCAAAACCGAAATTGATCGACTGCTTCTCGGCAATCGGGATACCGAAACGAATACCACCCCCGGTTGATGCAGTCTTATAGGCATAGTCCAGCGACGTCGGATTGGATTTCCTGTGATAGATATCGAAACCCTGGCTAACGCCATCCACCGTAAAGTAGGGATTGGTGTAGCTGATCCCAAGCGCCCGGTTAATTTTCCCGGTGTTGACCTGCAAAGATACAAATTTCCCGCTACCGAAGATATTGGACTGAGAAATTGAACCGGAAAGAATCACTCCTTCGGATTGTGAAAAACCTGCGCCCACCGAGACATTACCGGTAGATTTCTCCGTTACATTGATATTGACATCGACCTGATCCGTTGTGCCAGGCACCGGAGGTGTTTCGATATTGACCTCACCAAAGTAGTTGGTCTTGTCGACACGCTCTTTGGAGAGTTTCACCCGCTCATCGTCGTACCAGGCGCCTTCCATCTGGCGAATTTCCTGCCGAATCACTTCATCCCGTGTTTTTGTATTGCCCGTGACATTAATTCGACGAACGTAAGCACGTTTTCCCGGATCGACGAATACGGTGAAGGCAACCTGCCTTTTTTCCTTGTCCAGTTCAGGTGCGGCATTAACGTTGGCAAAGGCATAACCCTTCGCCGAGAGCTTCTCGCTGATGGCTTTCGTGCTTTCATTCAAACGCTCACGCGAAAACACGTCGCCCGGCTTGGTCTTCATCGCAGCCCTGAATTCTTCTTCCGGAAGAATGAGTTCTCCCGCGAGTTTGATCGAAGATACGAGATAGCGCTCGCCCTCGGAAACGCTTACGGTAATGTAAATATCCTTCTTGTCCGGACTGATCGACACCTGGGTCGACTCAATATTGAATTCGAGAAAGCCACGATTCAGGTAGTACGAGCGCAAGGCCTCAAGGTCGGCGGCCAGCTTCTGTTTCGAATACTGATCGTTTTTCGTGTACCAACTGATCCAGTTGGGTGTCTGCAGCTGGAAAAGCGCTTGCAGCTCCTTTTCCTTGAATGCCTGTACTCCGACAATGTTGATCTGCTTGATCCTGGCGGCATCCCCTTCATCGATATTGAAGTTGATCGATACGCGGTTGCGCTCCAGCGGCGTGACCGTGGTTGTAATTAAAACCCCGTACTTGCCGCGCGTAAGATACTGACGTTTCAATTCCAGCTCGGCTCTTTCGAGCATGCTGCGATCAAAGGTACGAGAAATAGCGAATCCCGCCTCTTTCAGGCCTTTGATCATCTGGTCTTTATCGAATTCCTTGAGGCCGACGAAATCAATCTGTGCAATGGCCGGACGCTCTTCAACCGCCACAATAACAACACCGCCATCAATCTCGATGCGCACATCTTTAAAAAAACCGGTAGCGAACAAGGCCTTGATCGCTTGCGCCGCCTTGTCGTCGGTCATGGTATCGCCGACTTTTACAGGGAGATAGCTGAACACCGTACCGGCTTCAGTGCGCTGAATACCGTCGACGCGAATGTCCTTGACGGTAAACGGTTCAAAAGCGGATACGCCAGAAACA
>JANNNT010000473.1:0-4416 GCA_031398685.1 Rhodocyclaceae bacterium
GCCAGTGCCGCCGTCGAGGCTGCGAAATAGACGCAAAGATACGGGTTGAATTGCCGCGCATGAGCTTCCTGGCGGACCAGCAGCCCGAGAAACGTGGCCATGAAGGTTATCCCCATCTCGACCGGGTTCCCGCCAAACAACCGACAGAACGAGGCCCCGGCCAGGCTGACCATCAACAAAACGACAGCCCGCGGATAATGCGGAAGCGAGGCCAGGCGCTTCAGTTCATTTCTTATTTTCTCGATACTCCAGTTTTCTTCGACAACGCTCCAGCTCATCCGGCTGATCCCGGACACGGCCTTGAAGTTAACGCCGTGTGGCGACGTGCGTTTGGTGCTGCTAAACACATCTTCGTTGCGCCTGTCGTTAAGCGTCAGCGTCAATGCCCGGTGGGTAATGAACAGTTCGGCTGAATAGCCGAAAACATTGGATATGCGGTTTACGGTGATTCTGATGCGCGCCGTATTGGCCCCTGAACTCATCAACAAGGCTCCAATTTCGAGGAGTAGGGCGCCTAATTGTTTGATCTCTCTGCTGTGATATGGGGTCATTGAATTCCACTTTCAGATCGTTCTACGCCAACGGCAAATTGAAGCCGGACAACGCGATGTCGCTAGCGATACCCCGTAGGTGCGTAGGGTGTTGGGGTAGTTTGTCGAAAATCGGGTTTCCCACGGCTTCCGCATGGGTGTTCTTTGCCCGGCAAAGAATCAGAACTCAACGGGTGAACCCACCCACGAATCGTTTCGCGGTCGGGCACGAGCGAGCGCTTGCGTGGCCTCGCACCAACCCCCACAGGCATTGAGCCCGGGGCGGCGACGCCAAATATTCAGCAGCCCCTTGCACTTCGCGTAGAGGCGGAAAAAACGTAACACATTTTCGCGCTCAGACAGGCTCGGAAGGTATTCGCTGCAGACAAGCTTGTCGTCCATCATGCCGCGGTCGATCAGCGTCACCGCGCCCCACGCCTTGACCCGCAGGCGAGAGCCGAGCGCTAGCCGGGGGCCAAGCACCAGTGCATCCAGCAGATCGTCATCGAGGCCCAGGAACTGGGGCACGGAACCGTAGTTGAACGGACACGGCAGCGGAGAAATGAAATCGACGTGGCCGCTGGATCCGCGCTTCAGGAAGCTGCCCCGTGGAATCTCGATCACCACGTCGACCTCGAGCGGTTCGGGCGCCACTTTTGGGGCATTGGATTGGCTGCAGTTCGCGTCGTTCATAAGAGAAGTGTATGCCAATCCGGCAGGCTGAACGAACGGTACGGGCGGTTTTCCTGAGCTTGAACGTGCAGGTCAGCTTCGCCAATGCCTGAACATCGGCAAGGGGTCGCTGTGCGAAGGAACACACCGCGACTCAGCGCCCCTGATTTTTTCTCGCGGCCTGTTCGCCGTGGTTAACTCCTTTTTTCAGTGCACTGCTCGGCAACGCACCGTTTGCTTACTTTGTGGCATCGGCCTCGGGCAGCCCTGGCAAGCTTCGCGCCGCCTTCGCGAGGCTCTCCAACTCGGTCTCGCAGGCGCTCGCCAGGGCGACGATGCTCGCGGGATCTCCTGGCTCGCGCAGTTTGTGCACAATTTCGTTCGCCAGCAGGGCGACTCGCCGGGCGCCGATCAGATCGGCAATCCCCTTCAGGCTGTGAACGACGACCTCCGCGGCGTTGTGCTGGCCGCTGGATAGGTATTCGCGCAGCCGCGCCATGTCTTGCCCGTGCATCTTCAAGAAACGGTTTAGCAACACGCAGTAGTTGATCAACTGTTCCTGCGAGCGCCGGAACGACTGCCCGACATCCAGTCCCGGAATTTCCGCCAGTGCACGTTTCAATTCGCTGTCGCAGGCCAGCGTATCGGCGCCGGACACGGTCAGGTCGGGCAGCCATCGGCCGAGAACGGCCGCGAGCGTAGCCGGCGTTACCGGTTTGGCGAGGTGAGCGTTCATGCCGGCATCGAGGCAGTTCTGGCGGTCGTCGGCGAAAGCATTTGCCGTCAGCGCGATGATGGGGACGTCGCGACGCCCCGGCAACTTGCGGATGGCGCGCGTGGCTTCCAGTCCGTCCATCTTGGGCATCCGCATGTCCATCAGGATGAGGTCGTAACTGCGCTCCCGAACGCACTCGACGGCCTCGACGCCGGTGGAGGCCGCGTCGACCTCGCAACCCAGATCTTCGAGCATCTCCAGAAGGATCTCCTGGCTCAGCGGATGGTCCTCCGCAAACAATACCCGCCGGCCGCGGAAGCTGGTTGCCGGAATAACGGCTCTGGGCTCGGCGTCACTTGCCGTTGCGTGCTGCAGTGTAATTTCGAAGCTGAAACGGCTGCCCGCGCCCAGGCGGCTGTCGATCACGATCGTGCCGCCCATCAACTCTACGAGGTGCTGGCTGATGTTCAGTCCCAAGCCCGTGCCACCGCGCACCGCTGAGCCCTCGGCCTGCATGAACGGCTGGAACAGTCGCGCCTGATCGGCGCTTGCAATGCCAATGCCGCTATCTTCAACGGTGAAGCGCAAGGAAATACTGTCGGCATTTTCCGCGAGACAGTCGATGCTCAGGCGCACTTCGCCGTGGTCGGTGAATTTGATGGCGTTGCCGCACAGGTTGATGAGCACCTGCGCCAGACGCATCGAATCGCCGTTCAGGCGCATGGCGGGCACGCTTGGCGAGATCTGCGTCGTGAGTGCCAACCCTTTCTCCTGCGCCTGCCCACCGACCATGCGCAACACCATCGTAACGACCGTGTCGAGTTTGAAATCGCCATGATCGAGCTTGAGCCGCTTGACCTCGAGCTTCGACAGGTCAAGGATATCGTTGATGATCGCCAGCACGTGGTTGGCCCCCTCGCACAACTGGTCCAGCCGCTGTCTTTTCATCGGGTCAGTGACGTCGCGTTGCAATAGGTGTGCGAGGCCGATGATGACGTTCATCGGTGTGCGGATTTCGTGGCTCATGTTGGCGAGGAAAGTGCTTTTGGCCCGATTGGCGGCCTCGGACTCCTGTACCCGCCGTTCGAGCTGGGTGTTGAGTTCCTCAATCTGCCCGGAGCGCTGGTTCACCAGCACCTCGAGATGATTACGGTGCTGATCCAGCTCCTCCTCGACCCGTTTGCGCTCGGTGATGTCTTCCTGGATAGCGATGTAGTGGGTAGCGCGACCGTCGGCCTGGCGTACCGGCGTAATGATCGAGTACTCAACATAGAGATCCCCGTTTTTGCGCCGGTTGATGAATTCCCCGCTCCAGGTCTCGCCACGTTCGAGCGTTTGCCAGAGCGCAGCATAGGTTTCGCTCGGCGTCAGGCCGGATTTCAGAAGGCGCGGGTTTTGCCTCAGCCCTTCCTCGGTCGCGTAGCCCGTAATCGTGGTGAACGCGGCGTTGGCGTACTCGATGCAACCGTCCCGGTCGGTAATGAGGACGCTCAGGGGCGTTTGCTCGACGGCCAGCGAAAGCTGGCGCAATTTATCCTCGTTCAGCTTGCGTTCCGAGATGTCGCGCGACAAGAGCGTGACGGAAATAACCTGATCGTCATGACAAATCGGTGCAGCCACCGTTTCGCACCAGATCAGATCATCCTGGTCGCCATGCTCCAGCACTTCAAAGCGGCGGCTGGTGCCAGTTTCGAAGACCTGGCTGATGCTGTTGCGGAGCAGGTCCTGGTGCTCGGGCGCAACATAAGCCGTGGCATCGGCGCCCAATACCCTCTTGATGCTCACTCCGGCTGGCGGCCGGTTGGCGAACAGAATCCCGGACTGTCGATCAACAATGCACACCCGATCGGGCATCGCATTGAGGACCGAAACCATGAATTCCTCCTGCTTCTGGAGCGCTATCTCAGCTCGCTTCGTGGCGCTGATGTCGATCATGATGATGTTTAAATTGCTGCTTTCGCCAGAGAATACCGCCTTGATCCGAACAAATCGCCGCTCAGACGACTGAGCGCCGCTGAGCAGCCTGATATTGCAGGCCTCACGAGCCTTGCTAACGTAAGCGCGCTCTAAAAGTGCGGCAAAGACCACACGCGAATCGACGGTGATGAAGTTGACGAAACGCTTCCCGATCAGGTACGTCCGCTCAGCGGACAGCTGGCCGGCGCCGGCCAGATTGACCTTCTGGATGATGCCGTGACGGTCGCAGGTGACGTAACCGACCGGAGCGAAGTCGTACAGCTCGGTGTAGCTTGCCAGCGCCGAATCGAGGTCGGCACGGGTTTGAATCAGCTCGACGTTCTGCGTTTCCAGCTCGATCTGATGCACCTGCAGTTCGTGCACCAGGCGCCGCAGATTGGCATCAGCCGCCCCGGCTGACGTGCGTTCTCCTTGCCGACGTGCTTCAACGGAGTGGCGCCGCTCGGCAACCTCAGTCCTTTTGGTCATGGTGACTCCTTTGCCGTGCTGGCACTTTCTCGCAGTTGCGCTTCCAGGCGCTTG
>JANNNT010000500.1:0-2822 GCA_031398685.1 Rhodocyclaceae bacterium
CGATTTCATCCGGCTTGAGACGGGAGCCGCATTGCAGCGTGGGATACGGGTGGTGCCGGTACTGGTGGAAGGCGCGGTCATGCCCCATGTCGACGAACTTCCCGAAGAGATCAAGTCGCTCGCTCGCCGGCAGGCGATTGAGATCAGCCACAAGCAGTGGGAGGGCTCAACGGGGGAGTTGATCCGCACGCTGGAAGGCATTCTCGCGACTACCGGCACAAGCGCAACGGCCACCAAAACCGTGAGGCCAAAGGCTGCAACGGGTACCGGCAGTACAGCGGCGCAATCGCCAGCGGGAAACAGGCCGCAAGACACCGTCGGGAAACGCGCCTGGGCTTTGCCCCTGGCTGTGGCGGTAGTGGCCGTGGTGGGAGGCGGTCTGTGGTTTGGACTTGGCCAACGCGGGGCCTACTCGCCGGCGGCACCGCCGCCCCCCGTGGTTGCTGAGATCAAGCCCGAAGCCACGCCAAAACCCGAACCCAAACGTGAGCACGAACCCAAATCAAAATCCGAAACTGCAACCCTCCCCCAAACTCCATCGCCATCCGCACCGAATCTGAAACCTGAATCCAGCAGCACTCGGCCCGAGGGCGCCGGTGTGGCCGTGACAACCGCTCCCGTTCCTAAGCCAACGCCGGTTTCAGCCCCCGAACCAGTGCCCGCACCCGTCACCGAGCCGCCCCCGGCCAACCCGCCCGTGATCCGCAGTTTCAAGACCGAATCCATGCCTGCGGGTGCGCGCTTGTGCTATCGCGTCAGCAACGCCGACAGCCTCACCTTGTCTCCACGTCCCGGCGAGCTCGAAAAGCTGGATCAGGATTGCGTCAGCGTCGACGTGGAAACCCTGACCACCTTTACGCTCACCGCACGCAAGGCCGACAAGGTGGTGCGAAAGACCCTCGCGGTTGCGCCCAAACCTCGCGTAGTGGCTACCCCCGCCCCCGCCACGGGACTTCCGAGCGCCACTGCTGATGCAGTTGAACCAGCCGCCGTCGAACCGCTGCGAACGGCAGTTTCTGCCTTGCCGCGCAAAGGTGAACGCTGGATCTACCGATCTTCGGGAAAATGGCCTACCAGCCCCAAACGGCAGCTTGAAATCGTGGTCCAGTCGGTAGCCGACGGGGTGGTGACCGAAGCGTTGCGGGTCATCGAGCCGGCCTCGGCCAGCATCAACGAGGAGCGCCGATCCCGGGGCAAACAACCGGATTTCGTTTCCTGGTCGGGTATCGGCATCGAATTCAGTCCGTATTTCGGAGCGTTTGTGGATTTGGCGAGTCAGGGCGCGCTGTCCAATTTGCAGACTCCCGATCTCGACACGCAATGGCGACAGTGGTTTTCGCGGGTCAAGGTATTGGGGCAGGAATCGGTCAGCGTTCCGGCCGGAACGTTCAATGCCTTCAAGGTCGAAGTCTGGAGCAACCGCCACCCGACTGGAAGTCAGATAGAAGCCGGCGTTGAACCGGTGCTGGTTCACTATCTCATCTGGTACGACGCGCAAGCGAAACGCTATGTGAAGATGCTGCGCCGGATCACCACAGCGGCCAATACCGAAAGTGAGAGAGATATTTTCGAACTGGTTTCACACAAGCAACCCTGAAGCGGTGCTTCACCGGGCGCTTTGGTCGAGCAGGGTTTAAAGGGGCTCGAATTGAATTATTCCCGTATCCACGAGGTTCTCATGTCAGAAAAATCAAAACCAATCGCCGTCATTGCAGCCGAGGCACCGGCACGAGCCAAGCCCTCCGTCTATCCTGAGCCCTTCGCGTCGCGCACGGCAGGCCGGGAGAAGCACCCTCTTGGCGATCTCTTTGGCCTCACAAACTTTGGTGTAAACCTCACGCGCCTGGCACCCCAGGCTGTCTCGACGCTTCGCCATGCGCACACCAGGCAGGACGAGTTCATCTATATCCTCCAGGGCCGGCCAACGCTACACACCGACGACGGGCCAACCCCGCTCTCGCCAGGAATGTGCGCAGGTTTCAAGGCAGGTACAGGCAACGGGCACCGGCTAATCAATGAAACCACAGAGGACGTCGTGTACCTCGAAGTCGGCGACAGGACACCGGGCGACGAAGGCGTTTATCCCGACGACGACCTCAAAGCCTTGTTCGTTGAGGGAAAGTGGACATTCGCCCACAAAGACGGCACGCCGTACGTGTAATTAAGGAGCACGTCTGATCACCATTGATTTACGTAATTTCGGGTCCATTGGGCCCGCTTTTAAACAACGCGACTGACCACACTGTAAAGATTCAGTATCGAGTCTTGTCGCTCTGCAAGGAGTCGTCATGCGCCGTATCGTTCTTCTTGTTGGCTATGCCTTCGCACTGATCTCGGCGCTTTCAGCCGCCGCCGACTTGCCGCTGGAGCGTATCAAGTTGCCTCCCGGCTTTTCCATCGAACTCTGGGCACGCGTTGACAACCCGCGGCAAATGGCACTGGGGCGTCACAATGGTCGTGGCGGCACGCTGTTCGTCGGTTCGATGAACGCGGGCAAGGTGCACGCCGTGAGTTTCGGCGCAGACTTCAAGACGCAGCGCGTCACCGAGATTGCGAGCGGCTTGCAGCGCCCGGTGGGCGTGGCCTACAAGGATGGCCGGCTATACGTGTCGGCGGTCAGCCGCATCCTTCGCTACGATGACATCGAGCAACGTCTGGATCACCCGCCCGGCGCCGTAACTGTCACCGCCGCGTTGCCCACCGATACCCACCACGGCTGGAAGTTCATTGCCATCGGCCCGGACGGCAAACTCTACGTGCCGGTCGGTGCGCCCTGCAATATTTGCGAACCGGATACCCGGCGCTACGCCAATATAATGCGC
>JANNNT010000596.1:0-12244 GCA_031398685.1 Rhodocyclaceae bacterium
TGCCGGACAGGCTATGCGCCATGGCAGCGGCAGCAACCGGGCAGCAGTACTTCTGGCCATTTTGTACGGCTTTGATCGCGCGCAGCAACTGGTCGCTGGCCGATGCCTTGGTCACGTAGCCCGACGCTCCCGCATCCAGCATTTCGATGACATAACGCTGGTCGACGAAAGCCGAAAGTCCGATGACTTTGACTTCCGGGCAGGCGGCGATGAGGCGTCGGGTCGTATCGATGCCGTTCATGCCGGGCATGTTGATGTCCATGCATACGACATCGGGGCGCGTTTTCCGGGCGAGTTTCACCACCGCGAGTCCATCGCCGGTTTCCGCGACGACGAGCATCGTGGTTTCATTCTCAAGCATGATCCGCAGGCCGTCACGAAACAACTGATGGTCGTCGGCAAGCAGAATACGCAGCTTCATGCGATAACCTCCACACTTACCGCAGCCCGGAATGAACCGTCGGACTGATGGTGCCCGCGGGGCTGGAAAGTTACTTGGTCAAGCATCTCTGAAGTCTTCATTTAGTTCAGCAGGCTCTTCAACGGGGTGTGGACTCGCTCAGTGTATGGATAAGACGACAGCATCTCAAGCCCAAAAAGGCAAAGCAAGGCAAAAATCCTCAATTCTTTGGTTTTCTTTGCTCCCTCGGCGTCGCTGCTATAGATTTTCGGCAAATGCAAATTCCCTGACTAGCAGGAGGATCGTCGCTGCACCTCCGTCTCGGCTCCATTAAAATCGACTGTGACATTTCTTTCTTACGACTCACCCCGGCTCAAACTCGACATGGAATCCCGTTTCGCGCGCAGATTTCCTTCCCAACTGCAGCTCATAGAAATGCAGCGGTACCGGCCGAACGGAATGAACATGCACGTAAGCAAATCCCGGAGTCGACGTGAGACACGGAACACCGGGGCGTTGCACAGGGGGCATGACTTTCCGTAACCGGGACGGACAGCTTCCGGGCTTGGCGCAAGTGACAGGTTCAAGCGTCCAGGGTTCGTCATGACTGTGACTCTCTCAAGAAAGTGCTTGCTTCATCGATACTGATGCTGCGTTCAGTGACTGCTTTGTTAACGTCATTTTCGGCCTATGTGTGAACCACGCCTTACTGCTTCTGCTCGTCCAGCCTGAACTTGACGTAGGCCCCCGGGGCATCCTCGATCACGCTGAGCTTCCCCGAACCCGGTTGGCGCGCCTCGACTTGCTGCGTGCCGCCAGCCTGATCGGTCACCCACTGGTGCCAGTCCGGCCACCACGACCCAGCGTTCTGCGTCGCACCGGCGAGGAAATCGTCCGCCATTTCGGGCAGTTCGTCATTCGTCCAGTAGCAATACTTGTTGGCCGATGGCGGATTGATGATGCCGGCGATGTGGCCGGAGCCGCCAAGCACGAATTTCACCGGTCCGCTCGGGAGCAGAGCGCCCAGGTAGGTACTCTTCCACGGGGCGATGTGGTCTTCGATCGCCGACACGAAATAGCACGGGGTCTTGACCTTGGAAATGTTGATCTTGACGCCGGCCAGTTCGATGCCGCCCGGTTCACGCAACTTGTTGCCGAGATAGAAATTGCGCAGGTAATAACTGTGCATCCTGGCCGGTAAGCGCGTCGAGTCGGAATTCCAATGGAGCAGGTCAAAGGGAATGGAATCCCTGCCTAGCAGATAGTTGTTCACCACGAACGACCAGATCAGGTCATTGGCGCGCAGCATATTGAAGGTGCCTGCCATGTCGGCACCATCGAAAAAGCCGCGTTCGGCCATTTTTTTCTCAAGACTGGCGACAGTCGGCTCGTCAAGAAAAACACCGAGTTCGCCCGGTTCGGAAAAGTCGATCATGCTCGTGAAGAAGGTGGCGGAAGCGATGCGTTTGTCCTTGCGGGCGTTCATGTAGGCCAGCGTGGCCATCAGCAGGGTGCCGCCGATGCAATAGCTGGCGGTGTTGATTTTTTTCTCGCCGGTCGCCTGCTCAATCGCGTCGATGGCCGCCATCGGACCTTCCAGCAGGTAGTCCTCAAAGTTCTTGTTGGCGTGCCTTTCGTCCGGATTGACCCAACTGATGATGAAGGTGGTGTGACCCTGGTCAGTCGCCCATTTGACGTATGAATTTTTTTCCCGAAGATCGAGTATGTAATACTTGTTAATCCACGCTGGCACGATCAGCAGCGGCTTCTTGAACTGTTGCTTGGTTGTTGGATCGTACTGAATCAGCTGGATCAGATCGTTCTGGAAGATGACCTTGCCCGGGGTGGTGGCGACATTTCCACCGAGTTCGAAGGCTTCGGGGTCGGTCATGCGGATTCTCAACTGGCCGTCGCCGGTTCCCATATCCCGCAACAGGTTGTCGAATCCATTGATCAGGTTCTGCCCGTTGCTCTTGACCGTCTCACGGACGACTTCCGGATTGGTCAGTGCGAAATTCGTCGGAGAAAGCGCGTCAATGAACTGGCGCATAAAGAAATTGACTTTTCTTTGCGTTGAATCGTCGAGGCCTTCTGCTTCTGAAACGACGTTATGCAGGCGACCCGCCGTTATGAGGTATGACTGCTTGATGAAATCGAAAATGATGTTGCTCTCCCAGCTTTCATCCTTGAAGCGCTTGTCAGTTCGAGCCGGAGTGTCCACGGCCGGTGATGATGGCAAGCCCATCATTTTCATCGTTGCATGTTGCCACAGGGAAAAATACTCGCTCATCAATTCCGTTTGTGCTTCCGCCAGCTTGTAGGGGTTGGCCAGCAAGTGTGAAGAGAGCGTCATGAACGCCTTGGCGACTCCCATTTCGTCCGCCGGAATGGCGAATCCCTCGTGGGATCTCCTGTCGAAGTAACGCACCGCTAACTGCGAAGCCTGCCGGGCGAGTTCGGCATAGTTCCTAGTGAGTGCTGCGGGATCGGGCAAAGAGTTGTTTTCTTCCATTTTATTCTGCCGCAACATCGTATGCTCCCTTGAACTGGTGCTACAAAAATTTGACCAACGCTGGGTACTGCATGGAAATGGAGCGAAAAAAAACGTCAGGACGTGGGAACGCCTGGAAACACCGTTTTCGGGTCCGTCCAGGTAAGTCTTCCAGATTCATTCCGCACCAAGCTGTGCATCCGTTCCCTATTTATGACCAAACCCGCTTATCGATCTTCTTGCCATGTTTGAAACACCAAGCGTCACTGATTAGTGGCAGCAAGGGACACAAGCGCCCTTAGCCGCCCTTGTTGCACTATCTTTCACGGTCTGCTCTAAAGACACTGGAAGCGGATCAGTTCGGGATAGACATCAGCCAACCGTCGATGAAGACTAGCGGTTTCAGCGGCAAGTTGCCGGAGCTCCATATGTAGTGCTAAAGCCAAAACTGCTCGCTCGTCTTGATAGTCACCAGACTGCTCTTTGGAATTGCAAACTGGTTGTCCGCTGGATTTACTCATCGGTTGCCACTCGACTCCCCGCTGGGAAAGCGGCGCAAAGCACTCATCCTGCATCCGATAATTCATGATTGAATTCCTCCTTTGGTTTACGTTCCCGCCTGGCTTCTGTGCCAAAAATCGAGAAGAACATCCGAGTCACTTCGCAGCAAACCCGATCAGTAGCGCTCTGCGATTTGGTGTTTTCGTGCCGGCTATCGAACTGAAGTGCTCATTCTGGGAAGGGCAGGGAATAAAAAAAATACAGGACTCTGAGTATTCTTTGCTCCCAGTACCGAGGACGGCGAAAAGCGTTTGGAGGATATTGCAAATGACATATTTGTGCTTGCAGTCGAGTCAGATGTCAGACTAGGGTGTCAGTAATTGATCGAAGCGGGGCCCCTTTGGAGAACCCGAAGCGGGCCAAATTCACAAGGTGCCGACAGTTGTATTACGGCGCACCACCTGCTCGTATTGCGCTGTGTAGCGGGACGAGTTCATGATGTGCATGACGAATCACCGAAACGCCTGAAGAAAGCGCAAGTCCGCCCATGAGCAAGGCAACGAGGAGGTCGAGCCAGTTACTTCCGGTGCCGAATACTCCGACGGCCGCCAAAACTACCGCAACATCGCCGATGGCGTCGTTGCGGCTAAATAACCACACGGAGCGCATGTTGGCGTCGCCGTCGCGGAAAGCGTAGAGCAGCATCAAGGCCACACCACCATTGGCGACGAGCGCCATGATCGCCACGTCCATGGAGAGGACCGCCAGAGAAATTCCGTAATTGGCAGCGTCGCCGGCAAAGTCAATTACATTGGCCAACAGGGACACCGAACCCGAATTCAACCCACCGACAATCTCCACAGCAAATGTCGCCACATTGATGATCAAGGCCATCCAGAACACTTTGCGGTAGCGCGGACTTACGGTGGTTGTCGACGAACAGCTTGAGCTACGGCAACTGACAGACATGACGTTCCTCCTTTGGCTGAAATTTCCCGTATTGCACACCCTGTAGTCACTCCAGGGTCAAGCCGTAAGTTGGTGATTATTTTCCGGCCAGGGAGTTGTGATGGGAAACGCCCATGCGCATCGGCGAGCTCGGGCGAGCCACCGGAGTCGATATCGAGACGATCCGCTACTATGAAAAGGCGGGTCTGCTGCCCAATCCTGCGCGTAGCGAGAGCGGCTACCGGTCCTATGGTCCCGCTCACCTTGAACGACTGGCCTTCATTCGCCACTGTCGGGCGCTGGAGCGACAGCTGAACTCTTTACGTGGGCGCTGTGGTGAAAGCCATCACGCCGGAGAGTGCGGCATCCTCCACGAACTGGTTACCGCCGCTCACGGCGAGGCTTGTGCTTGCCACGTTGAAGTCCCGTTCGGCCATGGTGGCACCGCCTCGCCGGGCCATTCTCGTAAACCGAAGAAACAGGACTTTATCATTGGGGGTGCGAATCACTTTGGCTTGCAACGATGCGCATTCGGACCTTGACCGTATTGTCGACCTGTATGGCGCCCCCGAGGACGCTCATCGGCGCGATGCCGAAGTCAGTCTGATTTATTGAAAAGAATGCCGTCACCACAAGTTTGTCGCTGCTTCTTTCAAAGGCTGTCGGTACGACAACTTCTCGCTCCACCCCGTGCATTCTGATTCTCACCATGATGTCCATTCCCCAAGCCGGACCATTCAAGCCAACCGACTGAATTTCGATCGTTGGGTATTTGCCGGCATCCAGCGTCTTCTCGCCGAGCATATTCCTGGCTGTACCGGCGATGGCCTCGCCATCCGGTTGTGGCAAGAACGCTTCGCCTTCGTCTAGTCGCGCTCCATCTGCATCAACCAGAAAATCCTTTACCGGCATCTCGATGGAAAAGCTGGATTGGCGGATATCCGCAGCCAGGAGGATTTCTCCCCGGATGTTTTTCGCCTGAACAACATGATTGTGCCCAAGCTTTGCAAGGGGGCCTGCCCGAAAAACCAGGAATCGAATATCCGAGAGCTCAGGAAGAATTTCATAGCGAACGCGCGTTCCTGCGGGCGCTTCCAGCGGAAGAACGCGGCTTGCCCGAGGCGTGCCGGATGGGTACTCCGGCGATGTCTGACAGCCCGCCAGCCACAACAAGCCCAAGCCCAGGCAGAGTGACGCCACGCGGCGCAGGATTCCGGGCCTTGTGTCAACTCGCGGAATGTCCAACATCGTTCCACCTCCATAGCGCTCAGGTACGCAAAAAATGACTCGGCTTGCTGGCGATGATTCAATATCAGTGCCTGACATCTTTCATCTGGAGAGGTTCGCCAGTCAGTGCTTGCACCCGATTTATGTCGCCGCTGGCATAGGAAGTTTCGGGTAACCCACACCGGCGTAACGCGGCGTCCCAGTCCACCGCATCCAGAACTTCGATATCCGGGACGCAGAACCTTTTATTGGAATACCTGCTCCAAGCCACTACTGAAAGCGTCGTCCGCCTTTAATTTCAACAACTTCGCCGTGGGCGTGCGTGCAACCCGACCTGTGAGTGAAGTCACTTAAGGAGACGACAATGAGCCTGAATTTGAACACGCTAGTTCTTGCGCTTGCCCTGGCGGTAGCCGTGGCAACTTCCCCATTGGCCACGGCCGCGGGCGGCGGAGGGGAAGGCGGTGGTAGTGACAGTTCGTCCACTCCCGCGAAAGCGGTTGACCCTGATTACGCCAATGCGGAAAAAGCGATCAAGGCGAAGGACTGGGCGGCTGCCATTGACCTCCTTACTCAGGTGGTCGCGCGTGATGAAAAGAATGCGGATGCCTACAACTACCTCGGCTACGCCGAACGCAACCGCGGCAACTTGGACAGCGCATTCAAGTTTTATGACCGCGCCTTGACCCTTGACCCCAAACACCTCGGTGCCCGCGAATATTTGGGGGAAGCGTACCTGTCGGCCGACAATCTGCCGAAAGCGGAAGAACAATTGGTAGCGCTCGACAAGTTGTGCTTCTTCTCGTGCAGCGAATATCGCGAACTCAAGGAAAAGATCGCTGGCTACAAGCAAACGCATCAAGCAGCCAATAAAGCCAACTAACGCCGGCCGTGGTGAACAGCTTGCGTTCATGACCGGTACCAGGGAGAACCTTATGAGCGAACGCGTTGCTCCCGATCGGCGAACGGTACACGCGGCTTGGTTTACATTCGGTTTGGCAGTGATCTGTGGTTTGGCAGAATTGCTGTCAGGCCCGGCCTACAGACTGGGCTGGGTCGGGCTAAGACTGGGCTTGCAGACAATTCGATGGGCGGCAACCGTAGAGGGTGTCGTGTTGGTCATTGCGTTAGCCGGTGCCGTGGTTGCGTTTCGTAAGCAGGTGGACCAAGCGAAGGCAGTTTTTCTTTTGAGTTCGATAATTGCTTTGTTGGCCGCGACGCCGCCCGCTGTGCTCTGGTACCGGGTTCAGAATTTGCCACGCCTCCATGACATAAGTACCGACACTGAAGATCCTCCGGAATACATTTCCGTAGTGCCAATGCGTAGCGGGGTTCCCAATTCAACCGTTTATGATTCAAAACTTGCTTCGCTGCAAATGCAGGCCTATCCCGATGTCAGGTCAGTCGTGCTGACGACGCCACCCGATCAGGCATTTCAAAAAGTGCTTCAAGTCGCACGCGATATGGGTTGGGAAATCGTTGAGGCAAACCAAAGTGCATCGCGAATCGAAGCAACGGATACGTCCTTTCTATTCGGATTCAAGGACGATGTCGTTATTCGAATCAATAGTGATGCGAACGGTAGCCGGATCGACCTTCGTTCACTGTCTCGGGTGGGTGGAAGTGATTTCGGCGTTAACGCCAATCGCATTCGCAGCTTCATCTCGCGACTGAAGAACGCTGGCGTTTGAGGGGAACGGAAACCCCGACCGGTCTGCCCGGCGGCCTACGGCATCGCGACGAAGTATTTCTTCAACCATCTCGCGAAAATTCCTTAACAGGATGTAACGCACGATGCTCAGGCCAAAGACCGGCGGCAGGCTGAATTTCGGAACCAGACGTCCTGAATAGGACAAACGGACGTTGTTTCCAAGTTGGCTCAGTTCGTAGCGGCCCGTCATGACTCGAAAATCACCTTCGATCGCACGGGACTCGATCACGTCTGGCGGAAATTCGGACACCAGCAAACGAGTTTCGATTTCCTGCGAGAAAAACAGGATGCTGAAACGACCTTTCTGTTCGACCACCAGTCCATCGGGGCTACGCGACACGATCTTCGATTCGCGCATGCTGGAAATAAAGCGCGGATAGCGCTCGTAATCAGTGAGCACCGCCCACGCCAGGTCTGGCGCAACCGGCAGATCAACGCGCGCATCGGTTTGGATGAACTCGCCGTCACGCGCGACTGAGAAGCTGATTTCCGGGCTGTTACTCTGACCATACGCCAAGTTTGTCAGTAGTACCGTGACGGCAATAATCAGACTGATGATGTAGTGAATGGCCTTTCTCCTCCGCGGAGCATATCAAAAGCCGAATCGTTCACCGGCCCCGAGCAGGGTAGCAATACCAAGTATCGCAAAAATTGCGGCGGCAATGGTATGTACAAGCCGAACCGGCATCCGGTTAGCGATCCGGTCTCCAAGAAGAACCGCCGGAACATTGGCGATCATCATGCCGAACGTGGTTCCAGCCACGACCGAGAAGAAGGCTTGATACTGGGCGGCCAAGGCTACCGTCGCGACCTGGGTTTTATCCCCCATCTCGGCCAGGAAGAAAGCGACGAGCGTTGTACCGAAGACCCCGTTGCGCGCGAGCTTGGCATCCTCCTCCTCGAACTTGTCAGGAATCAGCGTCCAGATGGCCATTCCAATGAAGGATAGACCAAGAACCCAGCGCAGGGTTTCCGGACCCATGAGCGAGGTAATCCACGACCCAAGTGCGCCAGCAAATGAGTGGTTGGCTATCGTGGCGACAAGGATGCCGATGACGATGGGAAGCGGTTTGCGAAACTTGGCGGCCAGAATGAAGGCGAGAAGCTGTGTTTTGTCACCAATTTCAGCAAGGGTGACGATACCGGTAGAAACGAGGAAGGCTTCCAAAGTGATGCTCCTTGGCCGGTATAAAACAAATGACCACAACGCTTCTCCGGCCAATCCGAAGGCGTTATGGTCAAAGGTCTTGCCAAGCTAGGAAACCGCTAGCGCCATGACCGATAGGTCAAGTATGTTGACGCAAGCCCCTCTGGGTGGAGGGCGACTACTCCCCAATGACTGCACATATTCTACGCTACCCACACCTGATTAAGGTCTTTCGTTTCGCTCAGACGGGTAAACCAGTCGACCAGACACCCTTCGCAACGCAGGAAATCACTGCGGGCGACAACCAGTGTGCTCGCGGCATAACCGAGCCACTGGTGGAGCGTTTTGCCGTCATCGATAACGAAGAAATTCACCAGCACGCAACTGACCAGACTCCAGTGAAACACGCGTACGAAACGATCCCAGACGGATGGCCTGGGCAGGATGAGGTTTGTTCATGGCGTGGCGTCATTGCCTATCGGATTGAGGGCGAGTCGAGCCCTCCAGGACTCGACTCTATTGCTGTGAAACGCCAGACAGGCCTACTTGTTGTTTTAGATCACGGCGCCAGTCTGCGGATCAAAATAAATCTCGACCTTCTTGCCGTCCTTGTCGAAACCGTAGATCTCGTGGCACTGGCCCTTGCTTACCTTGAAGGTCTTGATCTTATAGCCCGGTGCTTCGAGGCGTGCCTTGAGATCGGCTTCTTTCATCCATTTATCCTTGGGAACGGTGCATGTCGGTCCGGCAATGGCGCTGGTGGCGGTGAGGGCAACGAGGATTGATGCGAGTAGTATTTTCTTTTGGATTTCCTATGTTTGTCTATGGGAAAGGCAAAAGACTACTTGCGAATAACATCATCAGCACCACGGCGCTTGATGAGTTCCGCTGTGTCATCAGCGCCGCGCACATGTCCGACTGGATCATCAGCACCACGGACATGTCCTGCCGGATCATCAGCGCCGCGGATATGGCCAACCGGATCATCCGTTCCGCGACCTCGGCCATGGCCTACCGAATCGTCTGAGCTGCGACTACGATCCTGACCCATTCCGCTATGGTCACTTCGTCCGCTGCTAACACTTCCGGAATCGCTGTTACTGCTGGAACTCCCGCTATGGCTACTGCCTCCACTGGAGCTGCTGCTGGAGCCGCTACTGCCTCCACTGGAGCCGCTACTACCTCCACTGGAGCCGCTACTACCTCCACTGGAGCCGCTACTACCTCCACTGGAGCCGCTACTACCTCCACTGGAGCCGCTACCGCCACTGCCACCCATTGCCGACGTTGAAACGATTCCGACAATGAGTGCGACGATCATCGCCAGCGTGTTTTTTCGGTAGTTCATCATGTTATGTCTCCTGAGTATTGATGGGGTCACTATAACCTTATCAGTGCATGAATAAGCGAGTGATTTCGCTGGTTTTTTACATGGCAGATTGCTTTGCCATTCAGACGCTACGTCCGCCGCGGCGCTGGCGATCTCCTGGGCGCTCATTGTCAGCGCCGCGGGGACGTTCGGCACAGGCGGTACTTGAATCGAGGGCTGTCAGGGCAGAAACAGAGGCTTGGATGGCGAGACTGCCAAGAAAGGCAGCAATGGACAGGGAAATCAGGTTCTTTTTCATTTCGGACTCCATTTGCAGATTGTTTTTTTGGAGGGCGTATGGCCCCAGATTCTAATGCGCGGGTTTGTTTCCCACGATTAGCCTGGAGCATGCACCGTGCCAGGGGTCTGATCATGGTGTAACTTATTGTTTTAATTATTTATTTATAACTTTCTTGATCGCTTGAAGAGAAGCAAGATGGGAGTGGGTGGGTGGTATCAACACTCAGTGGGCTATTTCCCCCACCCTCTGCTAATGCCTTCGCCGCCTGCGTGCTCACGATCACGACTGATAATGGCCGGGAGTTCGCCCAGCATGCGCGTATGGCCTCAACTATTGGTCCAGTAAATGCCGTGGATTCAAAAGCGCCTTACGCGGCATTCATAAACCGGCTACACTCTCGTCATAACGTCGTTGTACAGCAGGCATGAATCCGGCAAGGTACCAAAGAGGTCATGGTTCTTGTTATGGCTAAGCCCTAGAATCTCCGACGCGCAGTTGTACGAAGGGGCGACAAGGGATGGAGCAGATAAGCACCGGTTACGAGAAACGGGAGCGCTTCGCGCTGACGCGGTATTTTTCGCTGACGAGCCTCGTGTGCACTGCGCTCATCGCGGTGATGCTCGGCTGGAGTTATCAGTATTTAGCCCTGGGCGACCTGGAAAATCTCGCCGAAGGTCGCAATATTGCGCTGACGCGTGCGTTTGCCAACGCACTCTGGCCGAGATTCTCCGGCCTCGTCGACGACAATGCCGGCGCCACGGCCGATACGCTGCGCTCACGAGCGAAGGACGCCCGCCTCTACGAAGTGGTCGCGAGCCATATGAAGGGCACGGACGTCGTCAAGGTCAAAGTGTACGCGTTGAACGGCATCACGGTGTTTTCCAGCGATCCGGGCCAAACTGGCGAAGACAAGAGCGAAAACCCAGGTTTCCTGGCGGCGCGTGACGGCAAGGTGCTGAGCGTTCTGACCCACCGCGACACGATGGATACCTTTGAGGGTGCAGTAACCGATCTCGACATCATTTCTTCCTACCTGCCGGTTCGCGACGAAGAGCAGAAAGTCGTCGGGGTCATCGAGATCTACAGCGACGTTACCGGTTTCGTTTTCCGGCTGAAGAATACGCGCCTCGTCGTCATTGGCATTGTCTTCAGCCTGCTTGCACTGCTCTACGGTCTGCTCTATTTGCTGGTAGCGCGCGCCCAGGGGATTATCGACCGTCAGGCATCCCAGCTTGAGGCCTCACTCAAGGATGTCGAGCTGGCCAACCGGTATCTGGACCAGCGGGTGCAGGAACGCACACAATCACTGAATGAATCGAACCGGAACCTGCTCAACGAGATCGAGGTTCGGCGTTCCGCCGAGAAGCAGCTCAAATTGGCGGCAGAAGTCTTCGACAATGCGATGGAAGGCATTGCAATTGCCAGTGCCGATGAGCGAATTCTTGCGGTCAATGGCGCGTTCACCCGAATTACGGGCTATACGGCTGACGAAATCATCGGCAAGACGTCGCGTATCCTCCGCTCTGGTCGCCAGGACAAGACCTTCTATGAGGCCATGTGGGCCTCGCTGGAAGCCCATGCTCACTGGCAAGGTGAACTCTGGAACCGTCGCAAGAGCGGCGAAATCTTCCCGGAATGGCTGAGTATCACCGCCGTCCTGGACGAGCAAGACCTCGTATCCCACTATGTTGCCGTGTTCTCAGACCTGACCCAGCGCAAGGCGGCGGAAGAAAAGATTGACCATCTCGCCTTTTATGACCAGCTGACGGGTCTACCCAACCGGCGGCTGCTTATTGATCGGTTAAAACAAGCACTGGCTACCCGATCCCGCCATCAACGCGAAGGTGCGTTACTGTTTGTTGACCTCGACAATTTCAAGACGGTTAACGACACCCTCGGCCGCGATCAGGGAGACTTGTTGCTGCAACAGGTTGCCCAAAGCCTGACCCGCTGCGTGCGCGAAGGCGACACGGTGGCCCGCCTTGGCGGTGACGAATTCATGGTGATGCTGAACGATCTGAGCGAGAACGCCAAGGATGCTGCCGCCCAGGCCGAAACAGTGGGCGAAAAAATCCTGGCCACACTTAATCAGACCTACCCGCTCGCAGGCAACGCGCGACACTGTAGTGCCAGCATCGGCATCGCACTTTTTGCCAACCGTCATGAAATCGTCGAGGAACTGCTGCAACGTGCTGATCTGGCGAGGTAC
>JANNNT010000633.1:0-9904 GCA_031398685.1 Rhodocyclaceae bacterium
CGATTGTTTCCTCGACTAACGCTCTGGCATCGGCCTCCGTTTGGAATACTCCACCGAACCCATTCAGCTTGTCTGCAACCTGATATGACATATCCGTCTCCTTCACCATATTAGCTATGTACGACTTAGGTGGCAAAGTACGTTCCTTACGCTAGATATAACTGCCTCCGAGAGAATGCCGGCAAATGAACCCAGCCACTCTTAAAAGCCGTATCAAACGCCCTCAGCCGCGGAACTTAGCTTGGCCTGCTTCACATATAGTATTTACGAACAAGTGCCCTCCCATATTTTGAGCTCCTTTTTTTGCTGAAGTTCTCATCTGCAGGACCGGATTGACTATCTTTTGCCTCTCCGTGCCAGGACGACCTGGCGAGAAGCTGGTTCGGCTGACTGACATTACCAAGCTGATTGCGCTGGCAATGTCCGCTGTAGTGTGCGCCGCCGCTGGCCGATTCATTGACGGTCAGCCAACGGAAATCACCTCGATCCAGCGCCCGGTGTCATCGTGTTTGGCGCGCCAAATATCAAAAGCCGTTGATTTCACAAAGAAGTCAGCGGCTTTTGCATCTCCCCCGACACGATGAATCTGGGCATTGTTCGGCTACAGGCGACGACCGTCGTGATTGTCACAGCTTTCTCTAATGACGGCTTTGTGTGCCCAAATGCCAGACGCGTACTACGGGCCATCAGCCGTCACTGGCTTTTCTTCTCCATTACGGTCATTGGTTTCGTGCGCTGCTCCGTAGCGGCCGTTGACCCGAGGGGGACCTGGTTTTTGTCTGGGGGCCTGTATGCACGCGATTACGGCCATTCGGGCTCAGAATGCCAATGAGCACCCCCGGCCACAGGTGCTGTCATTCCGGCACCTCTAAATAGGGAGTGTTGAATGACTGAAAACTGATCAGCAAGCTGCCATTCGACCAGCATTCTGCGCAGGGGAGAGAGGAAGTTATCGATTGGCTAGGAAGTCCGTGGCGATTCAGCTTGCTCAGAAAGCGAGTTTGGAATCGAGTAGTTTCTCCAGCGCATTAACCGAATCGACAAGTGCAACATCGAAGTCGAAATCGGAAAAATCAAGACTAAAGGCCTCCTCGAGAAACATAACGAGATTCATCATAGAGAACGAATCGAGTCGTCCGCTTGAGAATAGCGATTCGTCATCGGAAAAGCTTTGGTGATCACTATGCTGCTCCAAGGTCTCCTTCATGAAATCACGAAGTTTCTGCTTTGAGTTTTCGTCCATTAGAACACCCCGAACTGGTTCGCCATGAACGACAGCCGTTCATATAGCGTGTGGTTGCGAGAGCCATCGCTGAATACATGCATGCAGACAACGAAGGACCAGACGAAGAAGAAGGAATACAGCCGGCCAATGAGCGTCGCAGAGGGCTTAATCCCCATGCTCACCCTGACCTGGGAAAGCCCGACGCCGATGGCCAGCAATAGGGTATAGAAGGCATAGCTTGCATAGCTGTCCAACGTCGGGATCAAACCTTGTGTCGCAACAAGGTCGATGTCACGAACAAAATGCCACAGCGCATTTCCTACACCGGCTGCCATAAATGTCGCGAAGAACATCCGTGCATGCGGATGGCCCCGAAACATCCTGAAGAATGTCGGGATAAAGAAGAAATCAACCAGAAATTCTTTGAAGTAGTAATGAAACCTGTTGAAGTAATCCATCAGAGTCCGTGATTCAAGTGGCCGCCACGAGCCGCGCGGCAGCCGATAGCCCGCAAGCCGTGCGATGCCGACAAAGAGGTGGGCCCAGATTGCAATCTGCAAAGAGAACCTGGCCGTCGAGACCATCAATGCAGTCCATACAGTCAACCGAGGATACGGGCTGCCGGTCAGGAATCCATCAATGGCTTGCTCTACGCTTGGGATCGGCAACTGTGCTTCAAACAACCAGCCCAATCCATCCCTGATCGCGAACAAGACGTTTGCCCACAGGAGCAGCTTGATGGCTTTGAGTTGGGTGATTGCGAGATCAACCGGAGTCTGAGCCAAGTGCTTTCGCAGGAATGCCGCACCTTTGTTAAATGAAAGGTAGCTAGGGCTCCAGAATGGACGCAAAACGCCCATCTGCAGCATCATTGGCCCTGGCGACTTAATTCGCTGATCAACGATGGCGTAAGGGATAAACCAAAGGTAGGGCGTCAGGACGAAAATTGCCGACCAAAGGATGGCTCTTGGCAAACCATGGATGAGATTCACACTGCCAATCACGCAAAGCAGGCCCTCCAACGCAAGCATCGATACTAGAGGCCTCCGTGCCAGAAACGATTCGGGCGCACGGCGTACCCATTGCAAAGTGATGCCTGTGGCAACCGCGAGAAGCAGAAGGAAAGATATCGCTACCAGTACCGAGGGGAAATCACCCAGATTCTCCTTTGCAACGACAGCGACGATATTGTCCAGAGTATCGTTGTCGCCCGTTGCTGTGCCGATGAAGGCCGTCGCCCAGGTGGCTGAAAATAACGCAGGATTGCGCCAATCAGAATTTGCGGTTGCTGCGATGGCGGCAATGATGGCAATTGCCGCAGCCCAGATGCCAAAATGTGGCTCAGCTGCCGCAAAGGCGACAAGCCCGATCACCAGTCGGCCAAGAGATGACTGAGCCCATGCGACAAATTGCGTTGACTGGTCGATCGTGAAAAAGCGGCGCAAGCCGATGCTTTGCGCGGCTTTGACTGCCACTCCCTGTGCAGTCTGTCCGGTCGCATTTCTCACGCCGCCGACGCCTCCAAGATTTGGCGCAGCGCGCGCCGATCAACCTTACCGCTTGTATTGAGCGGCATTTCCACCAGGGCTATCACGCGATTGGGGACCATATAGGGCGGAACTCTAGTTTTCATCGCATCGATCACATCGTCTGCGCTGAGCCCGGAAACCCCTACAAAACTGACAATCCCACGGGCCATCCCGTCTGCCAGCGGCCAGGCCACGGAGCCGACGAGATCGGTGCCCGATACGACGCGAAGGTGAGCGTCGACTTCTTCCAGTTCAACGCGGTACCCCAACACCTTGACCTGGTTGTCCATCCGACCCAGGCAATGGAACTTCCCGTTAGCATCCCTAAAGGCCACATCACCCGTCCGATACCAGCGTTTGCCATCAAACAGCGGAAAACGTTGTCCGGTCAGTTCGGGCGCATTCAGGTAGCCCTCGGCCAACTGCGCGCCGGCAATAACGAGTTCTCCGTGCGTGCCTTCTTCAATGGGCTTGCCATCTGCATCGACGACCATCGCGTCATTGCCCGGCAATGGGTTGCCGATGGCCACCACATGGCGCCCTGGCGTCAGTGGCAGTGGATCGCTGACAGTTTGTTCGAGGCAGAAAACGGTAGCTTCCGTCGGCCCGTAAAGGTTCACGATCTTGCTGTTTGGAGCCGCGCTCTGCCAGGTCGTGACAGTGCTTTCTGGAAGTTGCTCGCCTCCGAACACCGTAACGCGAATACCATCCAGACTATCCGGTTTGAGCGCCTTCAGCTGACGCAGCATGCCGGCGAGCGACGGCACCGAGTTCCAAACGGTTAGACTGGATTCCCGGACGAACTTGACTGCATTCATGACCGCAGTGGCTGGAAGGATGAACAAGGCAGCACCAGCCTCCCAGGTGGAGAACATGTTATGCACGGAGAAATCAAAACTCAGTTCGCAAGTTTCCAGAGCCCGATCAGAAGCGACCAAACCCAAATGCTGGGTAATCATCCGCACATACTGAAGGACCGAGGCCACAGTGATCATCACGCCCTTAGGAACACCGGTCGTTCCAGAAGTAAAAATGATGTAGGCGGTATCGGAGGGGCCCATGGCCGTAGGAGCATCTGGGACGACGACTGGCAAAGCAGCCAAATTGACGATCTCGCAACGCTCGCTTACTTGATCGAGTGGCGTTTGCCCGGCGTGGATGATCAACGGGGGGCAAGCGTTAAGGATGTTAGGGCTTAGCAGCTTCGCACCCTCATCGTCAGTGACAATCGCTGAAAGCTCGCACTGTTCTAGCAGTGCCACGATCCGGTCTTCTGGTTGTTTCAGACTAATAGGAACATAGGTTGCGCCAGCCCAACTGGCGCCAAGCAGCGCCACGCATGCATCAACGCAGCGAGAGGCCAGAATGCCGACACGAGGCGGCCGCCCGTTGTTACGCCCAAAGTGGGGACTCAGTTTTAGGCACCCGGCCAGGCGTGTAGCCCGTTCTGCTAATTGCCCGTAGGATAGGGAACGCGTTTTACAGATCACCGCAGGAGAGTCAGGTCTTTCCAGGCTGTGCCAATAGATAGCCGATGCAAGGTTGTTGTTATTGTGCATTTTTTAGAAAAGCCAAAAATAATCCATGTCATATTCACAGTAGCGTGGATGTAAATTAATCAGGGGAAAACCGTTTTCCTAAAAACCCTCTGCCCTATGCATAGGGGTCGTCCAACGCCGGTGGCTCGCAGAAATCTAACGACGTGTAACAACGTGGACCAACCAGCTGAATGGCAGTTTTTTGGAGACCGCGATCGGCAGCAATGGGCCCAATTGAGACGGACCATAGCGCAATTACCTACATGCCGGTACAATATTCCATCGCACAAGAATAAATCAATCACGGGAATCGGATACCCAAAATTATAAGCCGGTCTCCCCATTAACTTAGCAATGGCAATGCTTACCGTTCATCAAGAGACCGATCACTGGATTCTGACGTTTGCCTTCCATCCATCGACAGTTTCAATTCCAAATAGTTTTGGCGAACGATTTTCGCTCCGTACCTGCTCTCCAAACGACGCATAATGAAGTGCCCACGAGCCATGTTCTGGAAATGATCAATAAAGACGGTATTAATCACCGCTCCGCCCAGGGCGCCGATAACGGGAAGGAGTTGCGTCGCCGCTTTCTCGGTGACGTTTATCGAGTAGCGTTCTGCGATCAACGTAATCAGGCGAACAATAGCTGGTGAAGTTCCTTTTCTAAGTCCGTTCTTAGCGAGATGCGAAGAGGCCTCGGAAACTGCCCTGCTCATGGCTTCTCGTGCGACGAAATAGCCAATATCGGCACTGTCGTCAAGGTTTGAATTACCACCCAGTGCCAGGACCTGCAGGCATTCGAGTTGGACTTGAAGATCCTCGAGGTCTGCTCCTTCACTTCTGGCTATGTCAGCAATTGAGCGCATGATGATGGTGGTCGAAATGGGCAATTCGATGGTGAGTGCGAGCCAGCCGAAAGCACCACCAACGGCACCCGTGGTTGCCGTAGCCGCCACATGCCACCAATTGGAGGCTGCTGGCGCTTCTCCCCCTTCATTGCCGAGTTGGTCAGGGAGCATCATCTGGAAATTCGCAATCTTGATGGGATAGATAGCCCTATTGAGGTTTGCCCGGCGTGCAAAGAGGGTTTTCTTGCCAGGAAAAATGGAAAACATGGCCCCTTCTACGGGTGCAGCCGGTTTCCCCAATGCAGACACACACAGAATCCGGCAACCAGCCCCCGAAACGGAACCATGCCGCTGGCGCCAGCGGGTTCTAGCGTTTACCCAGGTCCGCCTGCGAACGCTACTCCAGCACCTTCTCAAATGAGACAATCTATGCTGAAGAATAAAACCAGTGACTATAGTGCTCAGGGGATAACGGTATGGAGGTTGTAGCGGTAATTGACTTTGAAACAACAGGTTTGTCCCCCGCACAGGGCGATCGAGCTACAGAGATTGCCGCGGTGCTCGTCCAAAATGGCAGGGTCGTTGACCGTTACCACAGCTTGATGAACGCGGGGGTGCGTATCCCGTCGTACATCGAAGAACTCACCGGAATTTCCAACGCTATGGTAGGCCAAGCGCCACGGGCGGCCGATGTCATGCGTGACGTATCTGATTTTGTCGGGTGCCACCCCTTGGTGGCACACAACGCTTCGTTTGACTGCAAGTTTTGGGACGCCGAACTTGGTCGCATTCAGCGAAGCAGGCGACAGGAATTTGCCTGCTCAATGCTGCTCGCGCGACGGTTGTTCCCACAGGCTCCAAGCCACAAGTTGGGAGTTCTTGTTGACTTCGCCAAGCTACCCGTCGCAGGTCGATATCACCGAGCACTTGCTGATGCAGAAATGGCCGCCAGTCTCCTGACTCATCTGGAAAACGAATTGCGTGGTCGTTACAAAGTCAGCAATGTATCGCATGAGCTCCTTTGCAAGATTCAAAAAGTCCCGAAACACCAGTTGGACCAGTGCCTAGAGCGCCATCAACGAAAATGTCTTGCCACTCAGTAGCTCGCACGAGATTTCTGGAACCCACTGGCAGGGGTGAGATGACCGGTCAGAACGGCAAATCGTCGTCATCCGGGTTCGCTGGGTGATCCGGATGCGCTTCCAGTGCACCAAACTCAGGCGTTTCTAAGGGTGCAACGGCGGCCGAACTTGGCTCAACACCTACATTTCAGAGCGCCAGTTCCAATGCCGTCTCGTTCCCATGGTTTCAGATTCCTGAACAGTGAATCGAGGTGTCACTGTAGGCCATCAGTTCGAGCGGGTATTGTAAAAACGTGGCTATTCAGTTGTGCGCATGAGGTTGATCGGAAAACAGATGCTGCAAAAGGCCAAAAGTTAGTTGGGGCACCGCAAATGACTCACTCGGTCCGATAGCGGATTGCCGTCAACGGGATCGGTATCAGCGAGAAATCTGCGTGGTTCGAGTTACGGACAAGGCTGTGGGGCTTGGGCAACTTGCCGCGGGACTGGCCTGGAGGTACCGACACTATGCCAAGGATCAATCGCCCGGGAACGGTCCGAATACGAGCAGGCGGAGAACACTTCCCGGAGCCACCGCTTTGGTGTGTGGACAAGGCCAAACCCAGCATTACCGTGGGCGTGGCGGCATGCGGGATCAGCAAGTTCAGTCTCGCAGTAAGGACAGGGAGTATTCGAATGAAATCGCCCTATGATCGTGTGCTTCTGTTACTGTTTGGTGCGACCGGAGCGGTCGGACAACAGGTGCTGCGTCAGGCGCTGACGGACGCGCACGTAGTGAAGGTCATCGCGCCGACGCGTCGCCCCCGGCTCCCCATCCAAAGCTCGGCAATCCAGTCACCAGTTTCTCGGAACTTCCCGACGACGACGCCTGGTGGACTGCCGATGCCGTCATCTGCGTACTCGGCACCACTATTAAGGTCGCTGGATCACAGGCCGCCTTTGCCGCTGTAGATCTTCCTATCGCCATTGCACGTCGCGCACGTGGGCCGGGGCGCACACCTTCGTGCTCAACTCGTCGCTGGGCGCGGCCCGAACCGGTAATTTCTACCTTCAGACCAAAGCCGAAGTCGAAGACGGAATACGACAACTCGGCTTCCCGAGCTATACCATCGCGCGAGCGTCGTTGATTGATGCGAAGCGAACCAAATCGCGGACGGGCGAAAGAATCGGCCTAGTCATCGCCCGTCTACTCGGTCCGCTCATCCCGCGCCGATATCATCCAGTTACGTCTGAAGCAATCGCACACACGCTGATACGCAGTGCCCTGGAAGCAGTACCCGGGGAGCGAATTGTGGAATCAGAGGCGATTGCCTGAAGTAAGACGCTTGGTGTAAGGCCATGCGTCCCAGAACGTCTTGACGGCAAGGTGATCTGGTTGTCACTTGCACTGTCATTTTGACAAACTAGAAAAATGATCAAATTCATTGAGCTATTGCTGCCTGTGTTTTACTCAAGCAATAGTTGATATGGCACAATCGTGGGGTCCGCTGAGTAGTACAAACGGCTGGTACAAACGAACAACCTGTGCATTACCTAACGTATTGTTTTAAATAGATTTATAGACTCTGGCGTCGAATCTCACCGCTTCCGCCAGAAAGATCAATCGACACAATGATTTAAATGGATTGAATGCTCCGACATTCAGCCCGAACCCCTCTGACGATAGGGCACATCGGATAGCAGGCGGCTCAATTCCTTCTTGACTACGGCATAGCACTCGCAGGCGTGAGTTTCCAGCCCGGCGCGATCAATCACGGCAATGTGGCCGCGGCGGTAACTGATCAAACCGGCGCGCTGCAAGTTTCCGGCAGCCTCCGTAATGCCTTCCCGACGCACGCCGAGCATGCTGGCAACCAGTTCCTGCGTCATGATCAACTCATTCGTTGGCAGGCGATCAAGCGTCAGCAATAGCCAGCGGCACAGTTGCTGCTCCAGCGAGTGGTGCCGGTTGCACACGGCCGTCTGCGCCATTTGGGTAATCAAGGCCTGGGTATAACGCAGTAATAGACGCTGCAGCTCGCCGGCGCGATCGAATTCATGCATCAATACGCGACGCGCAAGACGATAGGCGTGACCGGCGGTTTGCACTACAGCCGAGCTTGGCGTGGTGTTCCCGCCCATGAACAGCGAGATTCCGACGACACCTTCGTTTCCGACCCCGGCGGTTTCGGCCGAGGCGCCGGACTCCATGACATAGTGCAGCGAGACGATGGCGGTGGTCGGAAAATAGGCATGCTGCAACTGGATATCGGGCTCGTAGAGCATTTGGCCGAGCAGTAGCGGCACGACCTCCAGATGTGCCGCCAGGGGCTCGAATTCGGCCGTTGGCAGCGACGCCAGAAGATGGTTTTGATTCGGATTATGAGGTGAAGTCATCGATAAACGTCAAGATAGTGGGTCTATTTTGTTGCAATGAGTTCGATACCGATCCCGCGGTAACCGATGAACCGGGAGTCCTTGTTGAACATCGGCTCCCCGCTCACCTGAAACTTTTGCTGCGAACCATCAGCATTGGTGCGGCTGAAGACAAAATCCAGGAAAGGTTGCCGAGCAGCAATACTGGCCTGCAGCAAGGCGCGTTCCTCCTGATTCCAGCCCACGGCCTGGATATCGCCGCTATCGCTGTTATCTCCAGCCAGGTTGCCCACCTGGATTCCGAGCATTTCCAGCACCGGGCCGGAAACCTTGGTGAAGTTCATGTTCTCGTCCTGCTCCCAGTACCAGTCGGAAGCCAATTCGGTCAGGCTGCGATAGCGCGCTTCGCTTTCGCGCAGTTCGGCGGTGCGTTCCTGAACCATCTGTTCCAGCACCGTGTTGTAGCTCTCAAGTTTTTTGTAGAGCAGCCGCACTTCCAGCATGTTGTGAATACGCGTTTTGACTTCAACCAGGTCAAAAGGTTTGCTGATGAAATCCTTGGCGCCGGCTTGCAAGGCGCGCAGCTTGTGGCCCGGCTGGGCGGTGAGCACAAGGACCGGAAGGTAGGCGTCGACATCGTTGGTTTTGAGGCCTTCCATGACCTGGAATCCGTCCATGACCGGCATCTGCAAGTCAAGCAGGATCAGGTCGTAGCGGTTTTTCCGATGCAACGCGCAGACCTCTTGCGGGTTCATCGTCGAACTAACGCTGGTGTAGCCGGCTTCACTCAGTAATTGCTCAAGCAGACTGATATTGGACTCCTGATCGTCAACGATCAGGATGCTGGCGTTAAAGATTTCAGACTCAGAAAGCATCATGCTTGTTCCTTTTAGTAAGTTAGAAATTGTTTCTGCATTTTTTTGCAGAAATGATTTAGTGAACGTACTTATTCTGTTTATTGGGGCTGGTAAGTTAGAAATTATTTTCTGCGGCATTTGCAGAGAATAATCTAGTTAACGTACTTATCCCGTTTGTTGGGGCTGGCAGAAAATTATTTAGCTAACACACTATCCTGTTTATTAAGATTGGCTGCGCGTGCAGCCTCCTCATTTGCAAATTTCATTGCCACATCCAGCGTATCCATGAACTCGTTAACCTTGATCGGTTTGGTGAGATAACGAAAGAATCCTGCTTCCAAGCCCTTCTCGATATCGCGGAGTATTGCATTGGCACTGAGTGCAATTACCGGGATGTGCGCTGTTGCGCGGTCTGCAGCCAAAATTTTCATCGCGTCGATACCACTCATGCCCGGCAGATTGATATCC
>JANNNT010000651.1:0-5472 GCA_031398685.1 Rhodocyclaceae bacterium
TTTTGAGCCGAGCGTATTGGCTTCACGGTTGAGTTCCTGCATCAGGAAATCGAGGCGCTTGCCGCTTGCACCACCGGCTTTGAGCACGCGCTCGACTTCGTCGAGGTGCGTGGACAGCCTGGCCAGCTCTTCTGCAACGTCGATGCGCACGGCAAACACCGCCACTTCCTGACGGATTCGATCGTCATCCGCGCTGCCGATGGCCTCGACCAGCCGTTGTTTGAGCTTGTCCTGAAACGCGGCCTGTGCCACGGGAATTCGCGGTGCGACTTCGCGCACCAGATCGCGCATGCGGGCAACCCGCTCGAGAATCACGGCCGTCAGTTTTTCACCTTCGCGCGCCCGGCTGGCGCTAAAGTCTTCCAGCGCGTCCCTGGCCAGCGCCATGCAGGCCGGAACCAGCGCTTCGATATCGAGGGTGTCGTCGCCGAACATACCGGGCCAGCGCAGGACATCGCTTACCGCGAGCGGCGCGGCTTGCGGCAATTCGCTGCGCACCTGGGTTTCAAAGGCCTTCAGGCGCAGCAGCAAATCGGCGTTGAGGGCTTGCGACTGGGCACGCGCTGTCGCCGCGGCGAAACTTACCCGACATTCCAGCTTGCCGCGCGTGAGTCGCGCGCTGAACAATTCGCGCAGTGCCGGTTCGATGACGCGCAATTCTTCGCACACGCGAAACTGGAAATCAAGGTAGCGCGAGTTGACGCTTTTTAGTTCGATGTGCAGTGCGCCGCGTTCAACATCAAGCGTTCTGGCGGCATAGCCGGTCATGCTGTAGATCATGGGAGTCCTGAAGAAATAGGGTGCGGGAGAGCGGTTAGCTTTACAGTCCACCGCCAAAGCCCGAAAATGGCTGGAAAACCACATGATAGCTTCGATACCGATGGCGCAACAAGCGAACCACGCTCTTCCTTCCGGATTCAAACTCGATGAATATCGCATTGAGCATCAGCTTTCGCTGGGCGGGTTTTCGATCGTCTATCTGGCCGTCGACGCAAAAGGCACGTTTGTAGCGATCAAGGAATATCTTCCGAATAGCCTGGCTTTGCGTGCTGAAGGTAAAACCAAGCCGCTGATTACCGAAGATCACCTTCCCGCTTTTCGTTACGGGATGAAGTGTTTTTTCGAAGAAGGTCGCGCGCTGGCCAAGCTGTCTCACCCGAATGTGATCCGCGTGCTGAATTTTTTCCGCGCCAATGACACCGTTTACATGGTCATGGAGTATGAGCAAGGGCGGACGCTGCAGGAGTTCATCCAGAAGAACCGGTCCCTGGTCACCGAGAATTTCATCCGCAACGTCTTTACCAAGCTGCTCAATGGCCTGCGCGAGGTGCACTCGCACAAGCTGCTGCACCTCGATCTCAAGCCCTCCAATATCTACATGCGCAACGACTACACGCCAGTGCTGATCGACTTCGGCGCCGCGCGGCAGACGCTGGCCAGCGACACGCCGATGCTCAAACCGATGTACACGCCGGGCTTTGCGTCGCCCGAGCACTACAGCCAGCGCGAATTGCTCGGTCCCTGGAGCGATATCTACAGCGTCGGTGCGTCGATGTACGCCTGTATCGCCGCCTCGGCTCCACAACCCGCCGATAGCCGTCTGGAAAAAGATCGGCTGATGCCCGCCATGGCGCGCTGGGAAGGCGAATACTCGGATCAATTGCTCGAAACAATCGACTGGTGCCTGTGTCTGAACCACTTTTCCCGGCCGCAAAGTGTCTTCGCGCTGCAAAAAGCGCTTACTGAAAAAGTCATCAAAACGGAAATCCCCAAAAAGAACTGGTTGGGGCACGTGGTTGGCAAATTCAAGAGAAAGAGTGAAACCAAGTGAAATTCACCATTTATCAGGAAAGCCGACCCGGCAAGCGCGCCAACAACGAAGACCGGCTGGCGCACTGCTATTCTCGCGACGCCTTGCTGACGGTGATTGCCGACGGAATGGGCGGCCACTACTACGGTGAAATTGCCGCACAAATTGCCGTGCAGGCGCTCGTCGAGTCCTTTCAGCGCGAAGCAACGCCGGAAATTGACGACCCCTTCCTGTTTTTGCAGAAGTCGATGACCAATGCGCATCACGCCATCCTCGACTTTACGGAGGCCCACAATCTGAAGGATTCACCGCGAACGACCTGCGTGGCCTGCCTCATCCAGGACAACATCGCCTACTGGGCACATGCCGGCGACTCGCGCCTCTACCTGATGCGCGGCGGCAAAGTGCTTTATCACACGCGCGATCACTCACGCGTGCAGCTGCTGATGGATCAGGGCGCGATCAACGCGGCGCAGGCCGCCGTCCATCCCGAGCGCAACAAGGTCTATAGCTGTCTTGGTGGCCGCCAGCTGCCGGAAATCGAGTTCTCGCGCAAGACACCGCTGGAAGCAGGCGATGTGCTGGCGCTGTGCACGGATGGTTTGTGGGGTGTGATACCCGGCGAAATGATCGCCGTCGCCCTGAAAACCGAGAATCTGATCCAGGCCGTACCGATGCTGCTGAACCAGGCGGATATGCGCGGTGGTCCGAGCGCTGACAATCTCTCGATTGTTGCCGTGCGCTGGGAAGACAGCTACGTGGACGCCGATGCCAGTGCGTCCAGCGTCGTTTCAACGCAAACGATGTCGCGCGACACCATCACGACCAAACTCGATGCCTTCGGCCGCGACCCGAATTACAAGACCGAACTGACCGAGGATGAAATCGAGCGCGCCATCGATGAAATCCGCTCCACCATTCAGAAGTACACAAAATAGGAATCTTCATGCGTCCCAGCCAACGGCTACCTGAACAACTCCGCAACATCCGCATCACGCGCAATTTCACCCGCCACGCCGAAGGCTCGGTGCTCATCGAAATGGGCGACACGCAGGTGTTGTGCACGGCCAGTGTCGAAGAGTCTCTGCCCTCCTTCCTGCGCGGCAAAGGGCAGGGCTGGGTTACCGCTGAATACGGCATGCTGCCGCGTTCGACGCACACGCGCAGCGCACGCGAGGCGGCCAAGGGCAAGCAGAGCGGCCGCACGCAGGAAATCCAGCGCCTGATCGGCCGTTCGTTGCGCGCCGTTACCGATCTCAAGGCGCTCGGCGAGCGCCAGATCACCCTCGATTGCGATGTGCTGCAAGCCGATGGCGGCACGCGCTGCGCCTCGATTACCGGTGCCTGGCTGGCGCTCCACGACGCCTGCGCGAAACTCGTGGCCCAGGGCACGCTGCCGGCCAGCCCGATCCGCGACCATGTGGCCGCCATTTCGGTCGGCATCTACAAGGGCATTGCGGTGCTTGATCTGGACTACCCCGAGGACTCCGACTGCGACACCGACATGAACGTGATCATGACCGGCCGCGGCGGCATCGTCGAGATTCAGGGCACGGCCGAAGGCGAACCCTTTACCCGCTTTCAAATGGGTCAGCTGGTCGATCTTGCCGAGATTGGCATCAGCGAACTCATCAACCGGCAGAAAGCCATTCTAGCCACATGAGGCTCGTTGTCGCCTCGAACAACCCCGGCAAGCTGCGCGAATTCGGCGAACTGCTGGTGCCGCTCGGCTGGGAAACCGTTGCGCAAAAACAACTCGGCGTGCTGGAATGCGACGAACCACATTGCACCTTCGTTGAAAACGCGCTGGAAAAAGCGCGTCACGCCGCACGCTGCACTGGTCTGCCGGCGCTGGCCGACGACTCCGGCTTGTGTGTTCATGCCCTGGGCGGCGCGCCCGGTGTCTATTCGGCCCGGTATGCCCAAACTGCGGCCGGCGAAGCGAAATCCGACGAGCGCAACAATCAGAAACTGATCGCGGATCTGGCCGGCCAACCCGACCGGCGCGCCCACTACGTTTGCGTCCTGGTTTTTGTGCGCCATGCCGACGACCCGCAGCCGATTATTGCCGAAGGCGAATGGCACGGCGAAATCGTCGATGACGCTCGGGGTCAGGGCGGCTTCGGCTACGACCCCTACTTTTTCCTGAGCGAATTTGGCATGACCGTCGCCGAACTCGACTCGGCCGAGAAGAACCGCCATTCGCACCGAGGACGGGCGCTCCAGTACCTGGTCGAGCGCCTGCAAGCCCGACGCTGATGGCCAAGAGCAAGGTGTCGCGCGTTATCCCGATCATCCCGCAGGGCAAGGCTGCAGGCCGGGCGGAAGGTCAGCTGGAATTTCGTCACCCGCTGCCGCTCTCGCTTTACGTCCATATCCCGTGGTGCGTGCAGAAGTGCCCGTATTGCGACTTCAACTCGCATGAGATGCGAGATGAAATTCCTGAAGACGAGTATGTCAGCGCGCTGATTGCCGACCTCGAATCCGCCCTGCCGTTGGTCTGGGGACGCAAGGTGTCGAGCATTTTCTTCGGGGGCGGCACGCCAAGCCTGCTTTCGGGCGCGGCGCTCGATCGCGTGCTCACTGCCATCCGCACCCTGTTGCCGGTGCTGCCCGACGCCGAAGTCACGCTGGAAGCCAATCCCGGAACGGTCGAAGCGGAAAAATTCGCCGCCTTCCGCGACGCCGGCATCAACCGCCTTTCGCTCGGCATTCAGAGCTTCAACCCGACGCACCTCAAGGCGCTGGGCCGGATTCACGACGATAACGACGCCCGGCGCGCCATTGACATCGCCGCCGCCCACTTCGACAATTTCAATCTCGACCTGATGTACGGCTTGCCGGGCCAGACGCTTGAGCAGGCGCTGAGCGATGTTGAAAGCGCGCTCTCCTTCGCTCCGCCGCACCTGTCCTGCTATCAGCTGACGCTCGAACCCAACACCGCTTTCGCCGCCGCCCCGCCGATCTTGCCCGACCCCGACCATTGCGCCGACATGCAGGACGCCATCGAAGCCCGGCTAGCCGCTGCCAAATTCACGCATTACGAAACCTCGGCCTTTGCGCAAGCCGGGCGGCAATGCCGGCACAACCTCAATTACTGGACGTTCGGCGACTACCTCGGCATCGGCGCGGGCGCCCATGGCAAGCTGACGCTGCACGATCGAGTATTGCGCCAGATGCGCTGGAAACAACCGAAGCAGTATCTGGCCAAGGTCGCCGAGGGCACGCCGGTACAGGACGAGTTTTCGGTCGAGGCAGCCGAACTTCCCTTCGAATTCATGATGAACGCCTTGCGCCTGAATCAGGGCTTCGATGCGCCGCTTTTTGAAATGCGTACCTCGCTGCCGCTGTTCAGCATCGAAAGCACGCTCCGGCAGGCCGAACAGGACGGCCTGATCGAGCGCAGGCCAGGGCGCATCGCCCCCACGGATCGCGGACGCCGCTATCTCAACCGCTTGCTTGAACGCTTCATCGCTGAATAAGCGCGCAATACCCATCGATCTGCCTGCTCGCTAGCTGGCATTCCCGGAGACATACAGCCTGATCTTGGCTTCTCGGAGCGCGGCCTGGATTTCTTCCGGCGGCGGTTGGTCGGTAAACAGGGCGTCAATCTCCGTGATATGGCAAAGACGGACCATTGGGTTGCGGCTGAACTTGCTGTG
>JANNNT010000741.1:0-2544 GCA_031398685.1 Rhodocyclaceae bacterium
CCGGGATTCTCGGTGGTGTTGCCAATAGTTTTCTGAGTGATCGAGAACACGAAGCCGGTCGTAGAGATTGGGGGAAGTATACAATTCTCGGGGTAATTGCCGCGTTGACCGTGCCGCTCTTCCTGAACATGATTTCCAGCAATCTGCTAGAAGCGGCGCGCACTCGGCCGGTTGATTTTTTTGTCTTCGCCGGTTTTTGCCTGATCTATGTTGTGGCTACGCGACGGGTCACCGAGAACGCGGCCAGCAAGCTTCTGAATCAGATGGACCAGATGAAGCGTGAACTGGTCCAGCTCAAACAGCAGCGTCAGGACATGCCGCAGCTTTTCTCGCGTGACGAACTCTCACCGGTGATCGAGACGCCAATCAATCTCAAGGCCGAGGTGATCAAGGAGTCATTGTCCTACAACGACATCGAGATTCTGCGCACACTGGCCGAGGAGAGCTACGTTTATGGCAATCTTGTCGGGCTGACGGACAAGACCGGTCTGGCGCGGGAATTGGTCAGCGCACGCCTGGTTGTGCTCAAGACCCTCGGCATCATCGAAACCCGTATCAACGACAAGAACGTCCTGCACTGGTTCGTTTCGCCCAAGGGCAAGCAGATGCTGGGCGACATTCTCTCCGGACAGGAAGATCGCTAATCCCGGTGCGTCTCAACAGGTATTTAATATGAATATTGTCATTCTTGCTGCGGGACAGGGAAAGCGCATGCATTCCAATCTTCCCAAAGTCCTGCACCCTCTGGCCGGCAAGGCGCTGGTGTCGCACGTTATCGATACCGCACGCCACCTGTCCCCACAAACCCTTTGTCTGGTCTATGGCCACGGTGGTGACGCCGTACGAACCACGCTCAACGCGCCTGATCTGGCCTGGGCCTTGCAAGAGCCGCAACTGGGCACGGGGCATGCCGTACAGCAGGCGTTGCCGCATTTGAAAGGCGCGGGAACGACACTCATACTTTATGGCGACGTGCCGCTGATTCAGGCCGAAACACTGAAGCGGTTGCTGCATGCCGCGCAGGATGCGCTGGCCATTCTTACAGTTGAATTGGCTGACCCAAGCGGTTACGGCCGCATAGTACGCAACGGCACCGGGCAGGTTGTGCGCATCGTCGAGCAGAAAGACTCCACGGCCGAAGAGCGGCATATTCGTGAAATCAACACCGGCATCATGGCCATGCCGACGGCTCGCCTTGGTGAATGGCTTGCCCGTCTGTCCAACAACAATGCGCAGAAGGAGTATTACCTGACCGATATCGTGGGCATGGCTGTTGAGGCCGGTTTGCCTATTCGTACGGCAAACCCGAAAAACGAATGGGAAGTACTCGGCGTTAACAGCAAGGTGCAGCTCGCCGAGCTTGAACGCATCGCACAACGCAGCACGGCTGAACAGTTGATGGAACAGGGTGTGCGCCTGGCTGATCCGGCTCGCTTCGATGTGCGCGGCGAACTGGTTTGCGGGCGTGACGTGTTCATCGACGTCAACTGCGTTTTTGAGGGCAAAGTGGTGCTCGACGAGGCGGTTGAAGTAGGCCCCAACTGCGTGTTGAAAAATGCCCGTATCGGCGCCGGAACGCGCTTGGCGGCCTTCACCCATATTGAAGGTGCCGTGGTCGGTCCGGATGGCAGGATCGGCCCCTTTGCCCGTTTGCGGCCGGGAACCGAGCTAGCGGAAGATGTGCATATCGGCAACTTCGTCGAGATCAAGAAGACCACGATCGCGGCCCACTCCAAAGCCAATCATCTGGCCTACATCGGCGATGCCATCATTGGTAGCCGGGTCAACGTCGGTGCCGGAACGATTACCTGCAACTACGACGGGGCCAACAAGTTTCAGACGATCATCGAGGACGACGCATTCATCGGCTCCGATACCCAACTGGTCGCGCCCGTTACGGTCGGCCGTGGGGCAACCCTGGGGGCGGGCACTACGCTGACCAAGGATGCGCCGCCCGACACGCTGACCATTTCGCGCGCAAAACAAATTTCCATTCCGGGCTGGAAGCGGCCTGTGAAACAGTCAGGAGTGAAGAGCAAGGCGTGAGGAGAAAAACCGAAAGGCATTCCAACCTCGTTCCCAACGTCTGACTCCTGGCTCTTATCGACTCACTCTTCACGGAATTAAATCATGTGTGGCATTGTTGCCGCGGTCGCCGACCGCAATATCGTTCCCGTCCTTCTTGAAGGCCTGCGCAGACTCGAATATCGGGGCTATGACTCAGCCGGGCTGGCGCTGATCAATGCGACCGGTTTGCAGCGTTTGCGGGCTGTCGGCCGTGTAGCCGAGCTGACCGCGCAGGTTGATGAGACCGGTGCGGCAGGCCAAACCGGAATCGCTCACACGCGCTGGGCAACGCACGGAGTCCCCAGCGAGCGCAATGCGCATCCGCACATCTCGGGCGGACTGGCCGTTGTGCATAACGGCATCATTGAAAATCATGAAGCCTTGCGTTCAAGACTCAAGGCCGAAGGCTATGAATTCACTTCGGAGACCGATACCGAGGTAGTGGCCCATCTCATCGTGTCCGAGCTGAAACAGACG
>JANNNT010000035.1:0-19740 GCA_031398685.1 Rhodocyclaceae bacterium
GTGCCGCCGGCCGTACTGGCGGCGTTGATTGCGCCGGAAATCCTCTTGCGGCAAGGCAATATCGACTTCGGGCTGGATAACCCGCGCCTGCTTGCTGGCGCAGTAGCCGTCGCCGTGGCGTTTTTTACGCGCAGCGTGCTGGCGACGATTGTGTGCGGGTTGGGTGCACTGTGGGCCGTGCAGCGGCTGTTTTTGTAATCCAGAGCGGGATCGGTACGCTGACGTATGTAGCGCAGCCTTTTACGGGGATACGGGTCAGTTCATCGGATTCCGGATTGTTCGACAGCGCACAGACCCGCCGCCCGCATCGACAGTATCTTGAGTCCAAGAGTTACGCCATGTCCCTCTATTCCATTTCGTCTGTCTCGCGCAAACCCACATGAAATCCCACGATGAAAACGTTTCTGCGAATCGGGAAAGCAGGGCGCTTTTGCTCCTGCTGGTTGTCGTCTCTGTCGCCCTTGGCTGGATACTGCTGCCGTTCTACGGACCGATCATGTGGGGGGCGATCATCGCGTTGCTTTTCTCGCCCGTGTACCGCCGTTTGCTGCCGAGGCTGAAACAGAGACGCACCCTCGCAGCGCTGCTGACTCTAGTGATTGTGCTGCTCATCGTCATTCTGCCGTTTGCGCTCGTTACCGCGTCGCTGGCGCGCGAAGTGACACTAATCTATGAACGCATGCAATCGGGCGAGGTGAATCCGGCGCTTTACTTTCGCGGGGTGTTCGCCGCTCTGCCCGACTGGATAAGCTCACTGCTCGACCGATTTGGGCTGGTCAACTTCGACATCCTGCAGCGCCGCCTCACCGCCGCGCTGGCGCAGGCCAGCCAATTCCTCGCGACACAGGCACTGAGCATCGGCCAGAATACGTTCGAATTCGTTGTCAGCCTGTTCATCACCCTTTATCTCGCCTTCTACCTTATTCGCGATGGCGCGGTCGTCGTTAGCGCCGTGCGGAGTGCAATTCCATTCTCCGCAACGCACAAGCAGGAACTGCTCGATAAATTTACCACTGTGATCCGGGCGACGGTCAGGGGAAATCTTCTGGTGGCGGCCATTCAGGGTGCGCTGGGCGGTCTCGCCTTCTGGTTTCTGGGGGTGACCGGTGCCTTGTTGTGGGCGGTGTTGATGGCCTTCTTGTCGTTGTTGCCGGCTGTCGGGGCAGGGCTGGTGTGGCTGCCGGTCGCGATCTATTTACTGATGACCGGTGCCATCTGGCAGAGCGTTGCGCTGACGGTTTACGGTGTGCTCGTGATCGGCCTGGTGGACAACCTGCTGCGACCGTTGCTGGTGGGCAAGGATACGCGCATGCCCGACTATGTCGTGATGATCTCCACCCTCGGAGGAATGTCCGTGCTGGGCATCAACGGCTTTGTCCTGGGCCCCACGATCGCTGCGATGTTCATCGCCGTGTGGCAGATCTACGTCACGACCCGGCCGAAGGAAACGCCCTGATACAGTTCTCGCGCGTCCCGGGTCAATCGTGGGGAACCGAACGCGGATCCATTGCGATAACGTCCGTGACGCCCCTCTATTCGGGCTGTTTCTCGTCCAGACGCTCGTATTCGGAAATGACCTGAGCACCAAGCAAAAGCAGGGTGGCAATGATTTCCATGCTGAACAGCGCAACCACGGCCGTTGTCAGCGACCCATAAACGATACTGGCCTTGGACATCGTCGTGAAATACCAGACAAGCAGGTGGCGGATGATTTCCCACGACGTGGCCGTGAATAGTCCGCCGATTACGGCATGGAGAAATGCGGTCCGCCCAACGGGGATGAAATAGTAGATCGCGGAAAGAATGATGGTTTCCGCAGTCAAGCCCAGCAGGTAAAGGAGAATTCTGGAAAGCCCGCTCAGCGACCAGTGCCACAGCAAGAAGTTAACGCTCATCAGGCCCATCGCTTCCAGGTTTATGGACACGAAGGTAACAATGAGCAAACCGGCTCCCAGAAAAAAGACCAGACAATAAGGGAGCAATGCAGAGGTCAGGAAATGGCGCTTTACGAGAATCCTGCGGTGGGAAAAAATCACCGACATCGATTTGTCGAGTACTGAGAAAGCAAGAGAGCTGAAGAACAGCATCGTCACCAGCAAAACCACGCTGATAACTGCACCGTTCTCCAGAAAAAGGCTCAAGTCGATCAGTAATGCGGTGGATTGACTTGGAACCAGCCACTCCAGATAACGGCCCAGCGTATCGAGCAACTCGGCCCGTTCCACCAGATGTGACAGAGCGATCACCGTCAGAATCAGGAAGGGCACAATCGATAGCAATGCGTAGTACGCGATCGCGCCAGCCAGGAGAATCCCCTGGTTTTTCTGGAAGCCTTTCAGTGTCTGAAGCAAAAAGGCGACGGGGTGCCTGATCAGCTGAAACGCGGTATTGGCCGTATGGTCCATTCGGTGGGATCGCTATAAGCGGGTTGCAGATTGTCCGGCGCACCATCGAAGGTATCAAGGACCGATAAATAGTTGTCGGAAAACAGCAGTCATCGCGAGCAACTCACAAGCGCCTGACGCAGGCGAGGTCAGCCGTGCATCTGGCCAACCCCGCAGTACGACTGATTACGGTAGCTGTACTACTTGACGTTCGCTTTCGCATCACCAAATGCAGTCTGAGCTTTGCCTTTGGTCTTCTCAAGCTTGCCTTTGAGCTCCAGGCTCTTATTGCCGACTATCTTGCCGGCGACTTCCTTTACTTTTCCTTTTGCTTCGGTGATACGGCCATTGGTTTGATCCTTGTTCATGGTTCTCTCCTAAAATGATTGTTGATGACGTTCGGGAGCGATGAACTTGCTTGTAAACGCTCTCAATCACGAGAATAAGCATTGAAACAAAAGGCTTCTGTACGGTAGCGCGCATAACTACGGGTAAGAAATGCGGGTCGCTGGCCACGCAAACCTATGTTCGCTAGCACACAGATGCGACACAGCGCTTGCCTCATAATCCCGCACTGGCCCAATATTCATCCGCAAAAGAGGTCAATGCCCACTTCGCGGTCCCGAACTGGCGCGCTGGGCTTTAGGCCAATCTTGAAAACCAACGAGTCACGAAAGTTCGCCATGTCAATGAATTCAATACGTTTTTTGCCCCGGATTGTGCTGTCCGCGATGGTTTGCCTGCCGGCGCTTTCCAGCGCTCAGCAAGTGGATTGCCCATCGATCACCAGTAATACGGAACGACTGGCGTGTTACGACAGCGCAGCGCGGCGTGTTTTGCCAATGGAAAAGGAAGCAGTAAAAATTGATGCGCCTGAAGCTACGGGGTTGAAAGACCAACTGGCCACCTTCCATTCATCTGAGAATGATCGGCAACGAAGCCAGGGATCTGCCATGACCGACAGTTGGGAGCTGGAAGCGCCCAGCAAGCGCGGCGTCTTTGTGCTACGCCCCTACAAACCCATGTATATTTTGCCGATCAGTTACACGGATAACGTCAATAGAACACCTTCCTCAATAGCCGCGGGTCGAAGCGCTGTTGTGCAGAACGATCTGGACGCGGTTGAAACCAAGTTACAACTTAGTGTGAAGACCAAAGTCATCGAGAATATATTTGATGACAATGGTGATTTGTGGCTGGGCTACACCCAAACCTCGCGCTGGCAGGCGTACAACAAGGAACTTTCGCGCCCGTTTCGCGAGACCAATTATGAGCCCGAGGCCATGCTGGTTTTTCGAACGAATTACGAACTGTTCGGGTTCAAGGGGGCAATGGCGAGTATTGGCCTGAACCACCAATCCAACGGACGTGCAGAGCCCTTGTCGCGCAACTGGAATCGGTTGATTGCGCAGGTTGCGTTTGAACGCGACGACTGGATGGTGACGCTGCGCCCCTGGTGGCGTTTGCCGGAGAACAAAAACTCCGACGACAATCCGGGGATGGAGAACTATATAGGGCGCGGCGAGATTACAGTCGCGCGCAATTGGCAAGGCAACGTCTACTCCTTGCAGGCACGCCATAGCCTGCGCAGCGGAAAGAATTCTCGCGGATCGGCTCAACTGGCCTGGTCTTTCCCGATTGCCGGGGATCTGAAAGGCTACGTACAGCTGTTTTCAGGATATGGCGAAAGTCTGATCGACTTCAATCATCGCCAGACCGTTCTTGGCCTGGGATTCTCCGTAGCAGACTGGTTTTAGGGTGGCGGCACGTTCCGAAAACGTGATGGCATCGAGCTTGTCTGCCAAACGAACTGATTGCTTAGGCTTCTTTCAGTACTTTCAATGACCTGTTTTCGACAAGATCCTTAACCTTTTGACTGTATGCGAGCATATGTGGTGCAGATAGGTGAGTCCGCAGATCCTCCAGGCATTCCCACTTCTCAATGATCGTAACAACGTTTTGATTCAGCTCCTGTGGGGGTAGGCCCGTGGGGACATCAATGGTCGGCACATACTCCAGACATCCCTTCTCTTGAAGAACAGTCGGAATGTTGGATTTGAAAATTTCGATGAATTCTACCAAGCGACCTTCTTTGATCTGAATTGATGCAATGACGCTGATCATTTCCTGATGTCCTTTTTTGCATAACTACGTTGTAGAAAACCCCTTGCGCTAACCCACAATCGGAATCGCGGGGGCTGTGTGCCAGGCTCCGCCAATATACCATCCGACGAGAGACGATTCCGGCTCTCGATCCTCTGCTGCCCCGGGTCAGTTTTGTAAACGGACACTACAGTGCCTCGTCGACGTCTAGAGCCCTCAAGTATGTTTTCCGCACGGCCTCAAGTGCCGCTTGCTGCAACGCCCGCTCCTCGGCACGGCATACCAGCGAGACGGTTCAAAGCCATCGCCATTCATCGCTTGGCGCTCGCAGCATTGAAGAGCATCAAGATCGGCCAGGGACACAGAACTATCGTGCTGTTCATGCCTGATCCGCTTTCGCCAGCACGGCACTTTTCGAGTCAAGGCATGACATCAGTTCACTCCATGACTTGGCGAAGGCGTCGGTACCCTGGCGTTGGAGATCGGCGGCGAGGGTTTCATCATTGATGCCCTCGCGGGTAAACTCCGCGATCACCGCCTCGGCATAACCCTCGTCAGGTGGCAAGACATCCTTTACCTTGCCGTGGTCGGCGAAGGCGAGCAAGGTCTTCTCGGGCATGGTGTTGATGGTATCCGGAGCCGCCAGCGCTTCAATATAGAGCGTGTCCGAAACGGCTGGATCCTTGGTTCCGGTACTGGCCCACAGCACGCGTTGTGGCTGTGCGCCATCGGCAGCCAGTTTCTGCCAGCGCGGAGAAGCCAGCAGGTCGCGGTAGGCTTTGTAGGTGCGCATGGCGATGGCAATGCCCAGACGGTTCTGGAACTCGCCTTGAATCGTGTCGATGACGGCCACGTCCCAACGGCTGATGAAAATCGATGCGACGCAGGCAACGTCAGGAGTGTGACCCGCAGCGATGCGCCGTTCCAGGCCGCGCATATACGCTTCAGCCGCCGCGATATAGTGCTCGCGCGAGAACAACAAGGTGACGTTCACTGGCACCCCCGCGAAAATCGACTCCTCGATTGCCGGAATTCCGGCAGGGGTGCCCGGAATCTTGATGAAAAGATTGAGCCGTTGTGCACGTGCATGCAGCTGTGCAGCCGCCTTGATCGTGCCGGCGGTGTCGTCCGCAAGCAAGGGCGAAACCTCCAGCGATACCCAGCCGTCCACGCCATCCGTGGCGACGTGGATCGGCCGGAAAAGATCAGCGGCCTGGGTCAGATCCTCCAGTGCCAGTTCGAAGAACAACGCCTCGCCCGATTTACCTTCAGCCGCTATCCTGCCGATGGCGGCATCATAGGAATCACCATGGGTAATGGCCTGATTGAAGATGGTCGGGTTGGAGGTGAGCCCGGTCACTGAAAACTCACTGATATACCGGCTGAGTGTGCCGCTTGTCAGTAGGTCGCGCGAAATGTTGTCGAGCCAGAGCCTTTGTCCCAGATCGTGAAGTTGCTGTGTTGTAGCGTTCATGTTGTCTCCTGTTGTGATTGATTTGCGTGGAAAGTCTGCGACTGTAATTCTTGGTCACGATCCGGCAAGGGGTTGTGCCAGTTGCCACCCGCGTCGATGAGTGCGTTGGCCTGTTCCGGTCCCCAGCTCTGGCGCGGATAGGGGTGAACACCGGGGTGGTCATTGAGGACGGGTTCGACGACCGCCCAGGCCGCTTCAACCGCGTCCTGGCGGATGAAAAGCGCGCCATTCCCGGCCATGGCATCACCCAGAAGCCGCTCGTAGGGAGCTTCCTCTCCTGGATGTTCATCAACCAGATAGAGCTCCCGCTGATCGCCGACAAATTCCTTGCCCGTGGTCTTTACGCGAGCGGCGAGGGCGACGGCAGAACTGGGAGAAAGACGGAAGCGCAGATAATTGGCCACCCCGTCCGTCGGCGCGGAATCGGCGAACAACCGCTGCGGAGGTGGCTTCAGTTGAACGATCACCTCGGCAGCCGTTTCAGCCAGAAACTTGCCTGAGCGCAAGTACCACGGCACGCCCTCCCACCGCCATGAGTCGATGAAAAGCCGCAGGGCGCAGAAGGTCTCGACATCGGAATTCCTGTCAACCCCCGCCTCTTCCCGGTAACCGGCGTACTGACCACGCACCAGATCGTCAGGCTGCAACGGGCGCATGGCCCGGAAGACATCGGCAGTCTGGCCGTGCACGGCACCGTAGCCTCTGTACGTCGGGGGCTCCATGGCCAGCAGGGCGACGATCTGGAAGAGGTGATTCTGGATCACGTCGCGCAGACAGCCGGCCGTTTCATAGAATTTACCGCGGCTATCCACTCCGAATTTTTCCGATAGCGTGATCTGAACACTGGCCACGTAATTGCGGTTCCAGATCGGCTCCAGGAATGAATTGGCAAAACGGAAATAGAGAATATTCATGATCGCTTCCTTGCCCAGGAAGTGATCGATGCGGAAGATCGAATCTTCCGGAAAGACGGACAGCGCGATGCGATTGAGTTCGCGCGCGGAAGCGAGATCCCGACCGAACGGCTTTTCGACGATCACGCGCGCCTGATGGGCCAGACCCGAGGCGCCGAGCCCCTGGATCATCGTTTCGAACATTGCAGGCGGGATGGCCAGGTAGTGCGCCGGACGTTTGGCTTCGCCCAGCGCTTTCTTTAGCGCTTCGAAGGTGCCAGGCTCGTTGTAGTTTCCACTCACATAATTGAGCCGGGAAAGCAGATGGCGGAGGGCCTGCGGATCATCAATTCCGACGTGCTCCTTGATGCTGTTCGTTGCCCGGTCATGCAGTTGCGCTATATCCAACTTTGATGAAGCGACACCGACAACCGGCACATCAAGTTGGCCCCGCTTGGCCATCGCATAGAGTGCCGGGAATATCTTCTTATGAACAAGGTCGCCTGTGACGCCGAAAAGCACCAGTGCGTCGGATCGTTCCTTGTCGCCGTTGGTCATGTTCATGTCGGTCTTTTCCTTTCTGCTTCTTATCATGAGCAAAACACCGTACCAGACTGCCTCATTGATCTGATCAACCCTGGATTCCGGTCGTTTCTGGATGCGCTGAATAAATAATTCCATTTCCCCGTCCGCAGACTGCGGGTAGCCAGGACTCAGGTTTCTGGCGATGCCCTATGCTGCCTGTGTCAGTTCGCCTCGCGGGACTCAAAGCAATAGTCCGGTGTTGGAGTGGCATTGTTTGAATTTTGTTCTTCGGCCAGAGCGCGCTGACATGCGAAGGTCTTCGTGCGGGATGCGGCGCATGGCGCGGCGGCTACTGGCTGGTACCCCAGCGCTGCACCTGGATAACGCTTTTGCTACCGAAGCGGGGTGGGTACGGGTGCCCCACGTTAATGCGAATGCTCGGCCCAAGCCATCGCCAAACCAGCGTCAAGCCTGCAGCACAAATCCCTCGAATTCATCCAGCGGAAGAGGGCGGAAAACAGATAACCCTGATAGGCATGACAACCCTGGGCCGGCAAAAGGCTTAGACTCCCATCCCGCTGCCATTGAATGTCGCCAACAAAGATCGCCACTCGTGCTGGCTGTGCCGTGACCCCTTGCCCTTTTTCCCCGCCATCGCTCTTGCTCCTGGGAAATTCGTCCAGGGAGCAATTCTCGTCATCGTGCCCGCAAAGGGAAGAACGCCGCAGGGTCACCGGTTACGATTGTGTGTCCCAAAAAGCAGAGATGACTTTATCACCCCGAACCAGGTTTTCTCACAGCGCGTCAACGCTGCTACAGGAGCGACGCGAAACGCTGTTGTGTGAGATCAGCGCCATGCTTTTTTCGCTACCCGTTCTCCCACCGAACAGTGTTCCAGACGGTATACTGGGGGCTGGAACTCAGCCCGGTTTGCGACTGGGTTTTGTTCGTCGCCAAGGGTCTGCCGTGTGGTTATTGTTAAACCGGATGTGGCAACCTGAGGCAACAATCTAATTACATGCTGTTACTCTTATGCCCCCAATTGATAAGTTAAGCAAAATACTACTTTGCGATGAATCCGCCCTGGACGTTACCGCCATCTTCAAACAGCTGGAAGCTGATGGCTATACTCAGGTGAGAATCGTTACCGAGCCACGTCAGATACCTCAGCTGCTCGAGGACGAGGTTTTTGACCTCTTGCTTCTTGACATTGAAATGGCACAGGTCGACGGGGTGGAACTTACCCGCCAGATTCGACAGAGGTTTTCCGAAGCAGAGCTACCCATTCTGATCGCCACGGCAACGCCTCCCGGAAGATCGAAAAGTCTGGCGCTGGCTGCAGGTGCGAACGATTACCTGGAGAAGCCGATAGACGTGCAAGAAGTTTCGCTGCGAGTCAAAAACCTGATTACGATCAGGAACATCTACAAGGCGCAATTGGCGATCACGAACAATCTTGAACGCGAAGTGACGGCGCGCACGGCCATGCTCGATATGCTGATCGAGAGCGGGCTGATGATGTCGATGGAGCATGATCAATCGAAGCTCTTCCAGCACATTCTCGTCGAAGGCCAACGGCTCCTGAATTGCGACGGCGCGACGATGTATCTCGTGACTGAGCAGAAGACGCTGCGTTTTGCCCAGCGCACTAAAAATGATTCACTGCCGACCTTTGAAATCCCGCTGTACGATGAGCTAACGGGCCAACCGAACGAAAAATACGTCTGCACCTGTGCAGCGATCCGTAACACGTCGATTCTGATCGACGACGTTTATCAGGAGACTCGCTTCGACCTGAGCGGCACGCGTCGTTTCGATACAGAAAGCCACTACCGTACCGTATCAATGCTCACGGCACCGATGGCACCTCGCAACGGAGAAGTCATCGGAGTGCTCCAATTCATCAATGCGCTGGAACCCGGATCAGGCGCAATCGTGCCGTTTTCCGCGGATAGTCTTGTTTTGGTTGAAGCTCTCGCCGCACAGGCGGCAGTCGCGCTTGATAACCTGCAACTGGTCGAGGCGCAAAAAACCTTGATTGAAAGCATGATTCAGGTGATCGCCACGGCCATCGACGCCAAGAGCCCCTATACCGGCCGCCACTGCAGTCGGGTACCGGATCTGGCGGTGATGCTGGCCGAAACAGCGAGTGAGACGGTTTCAGGTCCGCTGGCTGATTTTCGCTTTAACTCCGCAGACGAGTGGCGAGAATTCAGGATCGGCGCCTGGCTCCATGACTGCGGCAAGGTAACGACTCCCGAGTACGTGATAGACAAAGCAACCAAACTGGAAACGATCCACAACCGGATTCATGAAATCCGGATGCGCTTCGAGGTGCTGCTGCGTGACGCAGAAATCGAACGCTTGACGGCGTTGAGTAACGGGGAGGACCCGAATGAGGTGAGCGCCCGCCATGCGGCCCGAAAATCCCAGCTGCTAGACGATTACTCCTTTATTGCCGAGTGCAATATCGGCACCGAGACGATGACCGATGATTGCATCGAACGCCTCCAGCGCATTGCCAGAACAACGTGGATGCGCCACTTTGACGACCGTGTGGGTTTGTCATTCGCGGACACTGAGCGATTCCAGTCCGAGCCAGCGCAAGCGCTCCCGGCCGTCGAGCACTTGCTTGCAGACAAGCCGCGCCACCTGATTCCCCGCGAGCAATCCGAAGTGCCGGACGCCAGCTTCGGCTTCAAGATGAATCTGCCGGACAATCTCTATAACCACGGTGAAATCTACAACCTCAGCGTTCGTCGCGGCACGCTCACGGAGGAAGAGCGTTACAAGATCAATGAACATATGGTGTTCACCATCATGATGCTGGAGCGCATGAATTTCCCCGAATCGCTGAAACGCGTGCCGGAGTACGCTGGCACTCACCATGAAGGCCTGAACGCTAGCGGCTATCCTCGACGACTAAGCGCCAAGGACCTTTCCGTGCCGGCCCGCATCATGGCGATCGCAGACGTATTCGAAGCGCTGACGGCACCTGACCGCCCGTATAGGAAGCCGAACAAGGTGTCGGAAGCAGTGAAGATGCTCTATGAAATGAAAATGACTCAGCAAATCGATCCCGACCTGTTCGACCTGTTCCTGACCTCCGGCTTATATCTTCGTTACGCGGAAAAACATCTGAACCCCGAGCAGATTGACCACATTGATATTGCGCCTTATCTTGGCGCCGTCCCATCCTGATCGGAATGCAGTTGCTGCGTAAGCTGATCCGGATGAGAATCGGCGTGCTGGTGCCTTTGGTCGCCATCCTGGCCGGCGCCATCGCCTTTCTTTGGGATCCGTTGCCAGTGCAAATCCTGCGCAATGCGACCTTTGATCAGTTCCAGCGCTGGCACCCCCGGGTTTATCAGGACGTGCCCGTCCGGATCATCGACATCGACGATGAGAGTCTTCGGCGATTGGGGCAATGGCCGTGGCCCAGAACCCAGGTTGCCGAACTGGTTTCCAGATTGCAGGACGCCGAAGCGGCGGTGATTGCCCTGGACGTCATCTTCGCCGAGCCGGACCGCACATCGCCCAAGGCAATGCTCGACCTGTGGCCGGCATCGCCGGCGCTACGCCGCCAGTTGGAGCAACTGCCCGACCACGATGATGTGCTCAGCCAGGTGATTCGCCGCGGCGGCGTGGTCCTTGGTTTTGCCGCCGGGCAGGCCGGCACGCAATCTGTCTTGCCGGACGTCAAGGCGCGCTACGTGGTGACCGGGGAAGCTCCGCAGCCGTACGTTCACCAACTGCCCGGTACCGTCACCGCGCTGCCGGCGCTGGAGGCGGCGGCAGCGGGCAACGGCGTGATTGCGTTTTTCCCGCATGCTGACGGCGTGTTACGGAAAGTCCCGCTACTGGTTCGGCTGGGGGAAACGCTGTTGCCTTCACTTTCCGCAGAAACGCTGCGAGTCGCCCAGGGCGCTCTCAATTACACCACCAGAACCGTTACCGGCACAGGCGTTGGTCTGACCGAAATTCGTATCGGCAATCTGCTCGTGCCGACAACACCTGAGGGTGAAGTCTGGATCAACTACACGAAGCCGGTGGCGAGTCGCTCTATCCCGGCCTGGAAAGTATTCGCCGGCGAGGTGTCGTCCAAGGAGTTGGCGGGCCATATCCTATTGGTGGGAACGTCCGCCCAAGGCTTGACGGATCTGCGTTTCAGTCCGCTGGGAGGAATCATTCCCGGTGTCGAGGTGCATGCCCAGATGCTCGAACAGGTCCTGACAGGAAACGGGCTTAGCCACCCCTCGTGGGCAGGCGCAATCGAAATGCTGGTCATTGTTTGCGGTGGTCTGCTGGTTGGCGGCGTCGCATTCGGCGCCGGGGCGATGGTTTCCTTGTCTCTGGTCACGGTCCTGCTCGTTATGCTGTGGGCCAGCGCCTGGCAGGCCTTTGTCGCTGGCGGATTCCTCGTTGATGCAGGCAACCCGAGCCTGGCCCTGATTGCAACTTACGTTTCGTCAAGCATCGTGCGTCATCGATCAAGCGAGCGTCGTCAACGCTGGGTGCGGCAAGCCTTCTCGCGTTACGTTTCACCCAATCTGGTGACTTATCTGGTTGAACATCCGGAGGCCCTCGAGCTGGGTGGACGCCGTCAGCACTGCAGTTTCGTGTTCACCGACCTGGCCGGTTTCACCACCCTGATGGAGGGCTTGGACCCCGGCGAGGCGGTAGGGCTACTCAATGGCTATCTGGATCGCATGATCGCGATTGCCTTCTCTCATCAGGGCACGCTCAACCGTATCGTCGGCGACGCCGTGGTCATCATGTTTTCGGCGCCTGTTCCCCAGCTTGACCATCAGCGGCGAGCCCTGGCCTGCGCACTGGATATGCAGCGTTTCGCGCAGCACTATGCGAACGAACTCCAGGCGAAGGGAATTGCCTTCGGGCAGACGCGTATCGGAATTCACAGCGGAGAAGTAATCGTCGGCAACTTCGGTGGCAGCACCATTTTCGATTACCGCGCGCTCGGCGATCCGGTGAATACCGCTTCACGCCTTGAAGGGGCAAACAAGTACCTCGGGACGCTGGTGTGTGTTTCCGAGGCAACCCTCTCAGGTTGCCTCGACTGGCCGGCCCGACCGGTCGGACGAATCGTCCTTAAAGGAAAAGCGCAGCCGCTGTCAGTCTTCGAAGCTCTTGATCCTTTGACAATCAGTGAACCTGACACGGACTATCAACAGGCCTTCGATTCAATGCGCTCTGAATCACCTGAAGCCATGCAAAAATTCGAGAAACTTGCCGCCCATCGCCCCGATGATCTTCTCGTTGCCCTGCATCTTGAACGGTTGCGCACCGGAAAGAGGGGCGACCTGATCGTGTTGACCGAAAAATGAAAAACTAGCGAACCATTACCTCGACCCTGCGATTGAGTGCTTCGTCCGTATCGTCGGGAGTAGGTACGAGCAGGTTCTTTTCGCCATGGGATTCGACGGTGATCATGTCTGTCCCGATCGTGATGCTGTCGAACAACATGGCAACAAATCGGGCGCGAGCCAGCCCCAAAGAGTCGTTCTCATCATCGTTGCCGACCGTATCGGTGTGGCCGACGATAGAAATGTCTGGCGCCGGACGTTTGCTGATTTCCGCAAGAACTATCGGGATGCGGGCTTTTGATTCAGGGGTCAGTAACACGCGCCCCGTTTCAAAGTAAAAAAGGACACTGAGTGGTTTCTTCGGACTGGCCGCCATTGCGGCCCCAAAGTCCTGCGCAATCTGGTCATCGCTGACAATAAACGTCTTGCCGGCAGGGCCACCAATTGTCGCTCCGTCATGATGCCTTTCCAGCAGCGTCGATCCCTCGCGCCCGGAGACAAACACCTTGCCGGTTGTACCGTCGTCATTGGCGAGAAGCACGACATAGGATTGATTGGCACAACCAGCCAATCCCAGGGCGATCATTGCCAACATAGCCCAGCCCATTGCAAACCGCATTTCTTTGCGTACCTCCGTTGGCACGACGATCAGTTCTCGGCATCGACTTTGGTCAGGAAACGGGTACCTCTGACGCCAATAATGCCCGTTGGGGTTTTCAGGGTAATGGCTTCCGGCTTCAGCTTGGCGATCAGGCCGGAGACGTAGTTCAGCGTTCCTCTGGTCATACTGGCTCGCAGTTTCAGGTTGCCTTTGTCAGGCGCAAAGAGATACTCGTCGATGCTGATCTCGGTGTCCGGCCCAAGCGACATGATCGTGTTGTCCTTGAAGACCACACCCATGCTCCCCTGTTGGCCAGTCTTCAACACATTACCGATGTGCACCGGAGTACCCGGCTGAGCCTTTTCGGCTTTGCCCGCGGCCAACACCGCCGCATCGCCCTGAACCGTTTTGACATAACCGATAACATTGTCTTGCGCTAAAGAGGCGCTAGCCGCCACAGAAAACACGGCGGCCGAGATCAGCAATCGCACCTTAAACATCTTCGAATCTCCTCGCTGGCGGAATCAGTTTTCCAATCCAAAATAGTAACTCTGCCTCATCCGAATTCTCCATGAACCCGTGTGTTTATTTATCGACCTTCCCTGATGTCGAAAAAAGTCGCCGGCGGAATTGGGGTACGCAATAGCGTTACTCCGGACAGCTATCCTTTCGGCGCCGATCGTGAAATCATCCGACCCTATGAATTACTTACCTCTTCAGACGGACAGCTCCGTCAAACGCTATCCTCCGTGGGTAGTGGCGACAGCGCTATTCATGGAGCAGCTGGACTCGACCATCATCAATACGGCGGTGCCTTCGATGGCGGCGAGCCTCAACGTAACGCCGTTGAGCCTGAAAGCCGTGGTCACCAGCTACATCCTGAGTCTGGCCTTGTGCATTCCGATTAGCGGCTGGATGGCTGACCGCTTCGGCACGCGCCGGGTGTTCAGCGCCGCCGTGGCGATTTTCACCTTTTCATCCGTACTCTGCGGCCTGTCGCTGAATGTGCCCATGCTCGTCGCGGCGCGCATCCTGCAGGGCATGGGCGCGGCAATGATGATGCCGGTCGGACGGCTGACCATCATCCGGACCTTTCCCAAGTCCGAATTGCTGATGGCGATGAATTTCGTGATCATCCCGGCATTGATCGGACCACTGCTGGGGCCGACGATTGGTGGCCTGATCGTGCACTGGATGTCGTGGCGAGTCATCTTCTTCATCAATGTTCCGGTTGGATTGGCGGCGCAGTGGCTGATCCATCGTCACATGCCGGACTACCACGGCGACGGATCGCGGCCGCTTGATATCATCGGTCTGGTGCTGTTCGGGTGTGGCACAGCGCTTCTCTCCTGGGTGCTGGAAGTCTTTGGCGAGCACCATATCGATGCGACTTCTGCAGCCATTCTGTTCCTGGTTTCGCTGAGCTTGCTGGCGGCTTACGGGTGGCATGCGCGTCATGCGCGCTTTCCGATACTGCGTCTTTCGCTGTTTCGCGTCCGCACCTTCCGCGTCTCGGTCGTCGGTGGTTTTGTTACCCGGCTGGGGCTGGGCAGTCTTCCCTTTCTGTTGCCATTGCTTTACCAGCTGGGTCTGGGTTTCCCGGCCTGGCAATCCGGGCTGCTCATGATGCCGTCGGTGGCTGCGGCCATGGTCATGAAAGTGATTTCCGGCCCCATCCTGCGGCGTTTTGGCTATCGGAGGGTGTTGACCATCAATACCTTGATGATCGGGGTAACGATTGGGCTGTTTGCCGGTGTCAGTCCCGCGACACCGATTGCGCTGATTGTTTGTCTGGGTCTGGCCCAGGGCTTCTTCAATTCGCTACAATTTTCAAGCATGAATTCCATGGCCTATGCCGACATCCGGACTAAGGATTCGAGCATGGCGAGTACCATCGCCAGTTCTTTGCAGCAATTGTCCATGAGTTTCGGCCTGGCTTGCGGATCACTGGTGACGGCCTGGTACCTCGGTGACTTGCCTCAGTCTGACCGAATCGCCGTTACGGGCGCGCTGCATCATGCCTTTCTGACATTGGGTGGCCTGACAATGATTTCCTCATTGTCGTTCTGGACTTTGCGGGCCAGGGACGGGGAGAGCGTCAGCAAGGGAAGTGTGCCTGACGCTGACTGACTGCAACTCTTTTTGCTGCGTTCGCCAGCGCACAGAAGCGGTCGGTTATGAAGCCTGAGTTCCGTAGTGGCCGGTACGCTACTTCGGTCAGCCGTTCCAGGATGGCCGCGTAGTCCAGTGGATCGGGCGACATCAGCCCCCATCCAGCGGGGCTTAGTCCATAGCCAGCCGCCAAGTAAAGCAGGGCAGTGCTTACGGGGAGTCGCTCCAGCAACGTGCCCGAAAGCGCCATGGCAATCAGCAGAACGCCGACGATAAGCGCCCAGATTGCATAACTCATGGAACGCCTGGTCGAGTGTCAATTCGTACACCGCGGAAGATCGATGATTGCCCCAGCCGTTTCTGTGCGGTGCCGTGCATGACGCTAAGCGGCCTCCTCAGCCGGGATGGTTTGCCCGGTAATCGTCGCGGCGTTCAAAACGGTGCCCGGACAATGAGTGCCAGCGCACAGATAAAGGTCCCGGTTTCAATAACACTCAGCGTGCCGGTCAGAAATCGTGAATGGACCGTGCCGTCGGACTCACGCGCGTTACGCACCTCTCTTCAATTTTCACAGGAGATTTCTCATGAAAACGATGAATCAATTCGGATCAACTCTCGGGATGATTGCTGTCCTGACGCTTGGGGGGTGCGCAAACATGAATAGCGCGCCCTATCCGCCCAATCCCAATGTCGCCAGCACGGGTGATGTCTACCCGGGGCACGGTGTGGTGCAATCCATCGAACTCGTGCAGCACGAGAACAGTGGCATTGCCGGCAGCAGCATCGGGATTGGCACGATCGCGGGGGCCGTAATCGGTGGTGTCATCGGCAATCAGGTCGGTTCAGGGCGCGGCAACACGGTGGCGACCGTCGCCGGCGTGGCGGGTGGTGCCTATGTAGGCCACGAGCTGGAAAATCGTCAGCAACAGAAATCCGACGCCTACAAGATTACCGTGCGCATGGATGACGGTTCGTATCAGGCGTCGATGCAAAGCACCGACTCCGGCTTCCGGGTCGGCGACCGGGTGCGTTTCAAAAACGGCTCCTTGCAGCGGTACTGAACAAGACATGGACGATATTCAGCTCGGTGAAAACCCGGAGAGGGCAAACATGAAGTCCAGAATTATTGACGCTCTGACCCCGCAGCTAGTGATCGGGGGCGTCACCGCGATCCTGCTTGTTACCTTCGGGATTTCCGCAGTAATGGCTTGGGTACCCGATTCGATTGACGGAACTGGCGCTGGTCCTGCCGCCAACAATCCCCCGGCGCTGTCCGAAGACAGCGAGTACGCCAGCATGAGGTGCGAGGAGTGCGGCATTGTCGAGTCCACACGGGTGATTGCGCAAAAAGACGAAGGAATTGATCACAGCGCAGCAGAAGTCGGGAAGAAGGGCGGACGGTACGCGATGGCGAGCACGCCGACCAAGGTTTCCGAAGTCACTGTCCGCATGAGTAATGGAGCAAGCCACTTGTTCACGGATGCCAATCTCACGAATTGGCGAGCGGGGGAACGCGTGATATTCATCAAAGGCACAAATCGGTAGACGCATGGAGTCGACGCTGGACTACCCGAAGCGCAAGGCGAGGCTCCAAATTCGCTGATTTCGCGCTGTGTGCGACGGCGTACAGAGAACGTACGGGATCCCGCGGATGATTCCCTCCGATGACCGATGCTCCTCAACTGTTTCGCGAGGTCGGTTACCGGTCCAGATCACCTGACTGTCAGTATTTCGCCGCTTTTGCGGACAGTCGTACGAATGCAGGCAAGGCGGAGCAAGCCACAATTCAAGAATAAGGAATAATCATGAGCACTGTATTGAACATGAAGCAAATCAGCCTTGCCGTATCGTGTGCCCTGGCACTGGGCCTGCTATCGGGCGCAGCGAGCGCGCAAACCAGGCCGGAAGACACGAGCTACCTCACCGACCAGCGCGGTACCGTCGTGCGCAGCGGCTTCGGACTGTGCTGGCACACCGGCTTCGGCCCGGCGACGTACACCCCCGAATGCGATCCCAACCCGGCGCCGGTCAAGGTGGCCGCCGCCGAACCCGCACCGCCACCGCCCGCCGTGTCGCCGAAACCCGCCGGCGGAAAAGTGACGCTCGATGCCGATACCTTGTTCGACTTCGACAAGGCCGTTCTGCGGCCGGCGGGGAAGAGCGCACTCGATGAATTCCTCGACAAGATGAAAGGCATCGACCCGGAAGTCATCATCGCGGTCGGGCATGCCGACCGCTTCGGTTCCGACGCCTACAACCAGTCCCTTTCCGAGCGCCGTGCCGCATCCGTCAAGACCTATCTGGTGAGCAAGGGAATTGATGCGAATCGCGTGCACACCGAAGGCAAGGGTGAGCAGCAACCGGTCACCAAAGCCGGCGAATGCACCGGGGCCAAGAGCGCCAAAGTAATCGCCTGCCTGCAGCCGGATCGCCGTGTCGAAATCGAAGTGGTGGGTACCCAGATCGCCAAGTAATTCTTTGGCCGGAAGCCTGCTGGCAAGTGAAGTGCCCTGCATTTGCGGGGCATTTTTTCGTCTGGGCAAAGTGCGTGATAACAATCAACTGCCGGTTGTGTGCGCCAGCAGACAGACGCTGACGGACGTTCTCCATAAACTCGAAGTTATCGGAGCCAAAAAAGGTGCGCTAACCGTACCGTGGGGAGGTGTGATGCTTAAGCAATCCGCCGGGCGAAGATAAGTGCTTTCCTGGCATTTTGTGCCAATGCATCACTTCTGATCACATTTCGTAAAGGAATATCAATGAACAGTTTCAATATCAAAGCACTTGCAATTGCCATTACTTTGACGTTCAGCATGGGGGCCATGGCACAAAACACCACGAAGGCCGAGTACAAGGCCGGCAATGACAAGATCTCCGCCGAGGTCAAGGCGGCCAAGGCGGGTTGTGCTTCGTTGTCCGGCAACGCAAACGACATCTGCGTGGTCGAGGCCAAGGGCATAGAAAAAGTTGCAAGGGCCGAACTCGAAGCCAGTTACAAACCCACCACGAAGAATTTTTATGAAGTGCGTATTGCCAAGGCTGAAGCCGATTATGGCGTAGCCAAAGAGAAATGCGACGAGTTGTCCGGCAATACGAAGGACGTTTGCGTGAAGGAGGCGAAAGCGCTGCAAACCACTGCCAAGGCGGAAGCGAAGGCGCAACTGAAAACCACCGATGCGAACGCTACGGCCAACGAAACCTCTGCCAAGGCGCAAAGCAAAGCCAATGACAAGAGTACCCAGGCGCGTAAGGACGCCACGGGAGACGAGATTGACGCCAGCTACGCCGTGGCGAAGGAGAAATGTGACACGTTCGCAGGCGAAGCCAAGGAGATCTGCATGGATAAGGCGAAGAGGCGTTTCGGCAAGTAATGATTGACGCGCGAGCCTGACCGGTCGGTTCGATTAACTGAATTATTGCTTTGATCCCGAAGCGAGAGTGGCCGAAAAGGTTTCCCTCGCTTTTGGGCAAATAAACTAGGAGATAGAAATGATGAAAATGAATATGCTGGTTAAAACTGCAAGTGCGGTCCTGGTTATCGGCGTGCTGTTGGCAACGGTACCCGGGTGTCAGAAGCAGGAAGGCCCGGCCGAGAGTGCCGGCAAGGCTGTCGATAACGCCGTAGACAAGGCCGGGCAGCAGATTGAAAAGGCCGGGGACAACATTCAAGACGCGGCAAAAGGCGACAAGAAGTAGTTAATGCACCCGTAATCCAGGGTGATTCAATGTATGAAACGCGCAAGCACCCGCCGCTACCTCGCGCCCGCTTCCTCCGGCGTCTCGCACTGCACATTACGGGGGCAATCGGGCTGCTGGTGGGATCACTTCTTATCGGCATGGCCGGGTACAGCTACTTTGAAAACCTGGCCTGGCGCGATGCTTTTCTGAACAGCGCCATGCTGCTTGGCGGCATGGGGCCTGTTGATGCGCCGAAAACTGACAGCGGAAAGGTATTTGCCGGGCTCTACGCGCTTTATGCCGGCCTGGTCTTCATCGTGATGGCTGGCCTGGTTTTCGCACCGGTGCTGCATCGCTTGTTGCACAAATTTCACTGGGACGAAGATCAATAGCTATTTGGCGTGCGTGGAGTTGCCGGTTCCGGCCTTCAATTCCACTACGCTGAGCGAGCCGGAGCTGCGGGGAAAGAGCGGGAAAATCGGGGCGAATTCCTAATCCTGCAGCGAATCCAGTCTCAGAAACGGTGCATCTCCGCCCCAGGCACGGATCAGGCACACAACCATCCAACAGGAAGAACTCTCATAAACGACAAGGGGTGGATGCGCATGCGTCGCCCCTTGCCGTTTGCCCGCGTCGCAACGCGGAT
>JANNNT010000085.1:0-2083 GCA_031398685.1 Rhodocyclaceae bacterium
CGGTATGGTTCCGGACGCAGGCGATCAACGGCCCTGGCTGCGGCACGCCAACTGGCCTGCCGATCATTACCCCTTGCGCCGCGACACCCCCGATGCCCGTTTTGAAACCCAAAACGAGGACTACGCGTTCGTTCGCGTCGAAGGCGATGGCGTGCACGAAATCGCCGTTGGCCCGATCCATGCCGGAATCATTGAGCCCGGCCATTTCCGTTTCTCGGTCATGGGCGAAAACGTACTGCGCCTGGAAGAACGGCTGGGCTGGAAACACAAGGGAATCGAGCGTCGCTTTGTCGGCATGGGACTGGCCGACGGCGCGAAGCTGGCCGGCCGTGTTTCCGGCGACTCGACGGTCGCCTACGCCTGGGCCTACAGCCAGGCCGCCGAAGCCATCAGCGGCACCATGCCACCCTCCCGGGCGCTCTGGCTGCGCGCGCTGCTGCTGGAACGCGAACGTGTGGCCAACCATCTGGGCGATCTCGGCTATCTCGCCAATGACGTGGCGCTGGCTTTCGGCCTGATGCAATTCATGCGTCTCAAGGAAGACTGGATCAGGCTCAACGCCAGACTGTTCGGCCACCGCCTGCTGATGGATCGCATCGTCCCTGGCGGTGTTGCCGTCGATCTCGACACCGATGGCGCGCAGGCGATCATTGACCAGTGCCATGCGCTCGAACGCGAAGTTCGCCGCCTCAAAAACATCTACGACGAACATGCCGGCCTGCAGGATCGTTTCCTCACCACCGGCCGCGTCACGCCGCAACTCGCCAAACGCCTCGGCGTCATCGGCCTGGTGGGTCGCGCCAGCGCACAGCGGTGGGATCTGCGCTGCAATCATCCCTGCGAACCCTACGATCAACTGGCACCAAAAATTGCGACCGAGCGCAACGGTGACGTCGCCGCACGCGTGCTCGTCCGTTTTGCCGAAATAGCCGAATCGCTGGGCCTGATCCGTCGCCTCATCACCGAGTTGCCGCAGGGCAGCCTCCGCAGCGAATTACGCAGCCAACCCGACAAGCGCGGCTTTGGCTGGATCGAAGGCTGGCGTGGCGACATCCTGGTCGCCCTGGAAACCGGCATCGACGGCAAGATTCGCCGCTGCCATTGTCACGACCCGTCCTGGCAGAACTGGCCGGCACTTGAGCACGCCGCCATCGACAACATCGTTCCCGATTTCCCCTTGATCAACAAATCCTTCAACCTCTCCTACGCCGGACAGGATCTCTGACCATGTTCCCGATGCTCAGACAAATACTCCGCGCCGGCATCGTCACCGAACCCGCGCCCGCCGCCGACGAATCGCTGATCGCCACCACCCAGCGCCTTTCCGCAGCAATGACCGGGCAACTCGGCCGCGCGCTGGTGATCCGTCATATCGATGCCGGTTCATGCAACGGCTGCGAACTCGAAATCCACGCCTTGAGCAACCCCTACTACAATCTCGAAGCCATCGGCATCAAATTTGCCGCCAGCCCGCGCCACGCCGACCTGCTGTTGGTCACCGGCCCGGTGGCCAAAAACATGGCAGTCGCCGTCAAACGGGCCTACGCTGCCACGCCGGAACCCAAGCTGGTCGTCGCCGTTGGCGACTGCGGCTGCACGGGAGGCATTTTTGGCGAGAGCTACGCCTCCTGTGGCCGGGTATCCAATGTCATCCCGGTTGACGTTTCCATCCCCGGTTGCCCGCCCACCCCGCTGCAACTGATGCAGGGCATTCTTGCCGCTATCGCTCCCGGCAAAGCGTCCGAAGGCGGCGCGACAAAAAACTGAGCGTACTTGCGACTCACATGGCTTATCTCACCCGCCGTCTCACCATCTACGGGCGCGTTCAGGGCGTTGGTTTCCGTTGGTCGCTGTGTGCCGAAGCCAGGGCATCCGGGCTCAAAGGCTGGGTGCGCAACCGTCGCGACGGGAGTGTCGAGGCCCTGATTGTCGGCACGCCCGAAGCCGTTGAAGCGCTCACCGCATGGGCGTATCGCGGCCCACCTTCGGCGCGCGTCGAACGCGTTCTCTGCAACGACGAACCGGGTTCTGATAACCCCGAAGCCATGCCCGCTTTTATGCAACGGCCAACTTTTTGAATTGC
>JANNNT010000107.1:0-1558 GCA_031398685.1 Rhodocyclaceae bacterium
CTGTTCCTACCTCGAAGTTCTTCTTGGCCTGTTCAAGCTGCTGGGAGATTGACTGCTTGTTGGCACGCACGGCATTGAGATTTTCTTGCGCAAAAAGCACGTCGAAATACGCCTGTGCGACGCGCAGAATCAGATCCTGAGAAGCTAGCGCAAAATTTGCCTCGGCCTGCGCCACCTGCAGCTTGGCCTGCCCGTACTGCACATAATTCTGCCAACGGAACAGCGGCTGCGTCAGGTTGACGTTATAGGCGTTGGTATTGAACCGCCTGCTGGTGCTCGGCTGGTCGTCCGGGCTGTAGCGATTGTCGTTCCACAGCGTATTGGCCGTCGCGCTAACCGTCGGTAACAGGCCAGCCAGGCCCTGCGGGGTTTTCTCACGCCCCGCATCGACCGTTGCACGAGCCGCCGCGTACTGCGCATCATTGCTCAGCGCATCACGATAGATCTGCACGAGGTCTGCCGAAAAGGCTGGCGCAGCAATGAACAAGCCTCCAAGCAGAAGAGACAGGCGACTAGCCGATAGCGTCAAACGCATGGTACGAACCCCGTTGAATACTAGAAAACAAATTTGTTGTTCTGTGTGGCATTGCTCAGCGGAGCAACAACGGTTTCAAAAACACTGATCGTGTTAAAGGCATGCTCGTCGGTGCGTGTCACCAACTGTACCTGCATGCATGGCGCCTCTCCAACAACAGCCACCAGGCGACCACCGATTTTAAGATCACGAAGGATCGAATCGGGTAAAACCGGCGTCGAACCGGATAGAACGATCACATCATAGGGCGCATAAGGCGGCCAGCCTTGAGCGCCGTCACCGAGATCAACGCTGACATTGACGACACCGGCGTGTTGAAGGTTCTTTCTGGCCATCTCGACCAGTACCGGATCAATTTCCACGGTATGGACAAACTCGGCTTTGGCGGCGATCAACGCGGCCATATAGCCGCTGCCCGCACCGATCTCCAGCACGTTGTCGGTATTCCTGATGCTCAGTTCCTGCAGAATGCGGGCGTCCATCTTGGGCGCCAGCATGGTTTGCCCCTGCCCGAGAGGAATTTCAACATCGGCAAAAGCCAAGTCCTTGTAAGCCGCCGGCACGAAATCTTCGCGCTTCACCACCGCCAGCAAACTCAGCACCGTCGGGTCCAGCACATTCCAGGGACGGATCTGCTGCTCGATCATGTTAAAACGCGCTAATTCAATGTCCATCGTCGCTACAGCCATAGCATTCCTCGCCAGAAAAGTTATATTAGCACAAACTAATATTAGTTGGTTTGATAGGCAAGGATTATACCTTCACCCGATACCACGCCGCATAAAGCGCCGGCAGGAAAAACACCGTCAGCACGGTCGCCACGATCAGCCCGCCCATGATGGCGACGGCCATTGGCCCCCAGAAGACGCTTCGCGACAAAGGAATCATGGCCAGCACCGCCGCAGTGCTGCCTCACATGGGCTCCGCGACGATGGAGGGCCGCATCGACATGGGCGAGAAGGTCATCATCAACATCCGCACGTTCATGGACGGGCATAACCCGCCCGATCGCGTGCATCCCGC
>JANNNT010000108.1:0-7871 GCA_031398685.1 Rhodocyclaceae bacterium
CAACTGGAAGTGGAAGTATCCGGTCATCGAGATCAAACCCTTCAAGCGTGTCGCCTGATGCTCCAACTCTTCAAATTCAAGGGCGGCGTCAAGCCGGACACCAACAAGACGCCCTCGGTGCAAGCGCCGATCGGCATCGCCCCACTACCCGATCTTCTGATCGTTCCGCTGCACCAGAGCATTGGCGGCGTCCCCAATCCGCTGGTCGAAGCCGGCGAACGGGTGCTCAAGGGGCAGCGCATCGGGGACCCCGACAAGTGGGTTTCATCGGCGGTTCATGCCCCGACCTCCGGTATCGTACTGGCCGTCGAGGAACGTATTGCCGCGCACCCCTCCGGACTGCCGACGCTCTGCGTTGTAATCGAACCGGATGGTCTCGACGAGTGGATCGAACGTACGCCACTCGACTACAACACCCTTGAACCCGAACGCGTACGCGAGATCCTGCGCGATTCCGGTGTGGTCGGACTCGGCGGCGCGGTATTCCCCAGTCACGCCAAACTGACCGCCGCCAAATCGGTGCCGATGGACGAACTCGTCATCAACGGCGCCGAATGCGAGCCTTTCATGACCTGCGACGACCTGCTGATGCGCGAACGGGGCGAAGAAATCGTCCGCGGCATCGGCATTTTTCGCGACCTGCTCGAACCCCGGCGGGTGTTGATCGGCATCGAGGACAACAAGCCGGAGGCCGTGGCGGCCATGAAAGCGGCTGTCGAAAAGCTCGGCGAGAATTTTGAAGTCATCGCCGTGCCGACACGCTATCCGGCCGGCGGCGCCAAACAGCTAATCCGCGTACTGACCGGGAAGGAAGTCCCGGCCAGCAAGCGTTCGCCCGAAATGGGCGTGCAATGCTTCAACGTGGCCACCGCCTACACCGCCTGGCGCGCCATTGCGCATGGCGAACCGGTACTCTCGCGCATCGTCACCCTCACCGGCAACGTCGAACAACCGCGCAACTGGGAAGTCCTGCTCGGTACGCCGCTCAGAGATTTCGTCGCACTCGGTCGACCGAAGGCCGATACCAACGGCTACCTGATGGGCGGCCCGATGATGGGCTTTGAAATGCCCAGCCTCGACGCGCCGCTGATCAAGGCCACCAACTGCATCATCGCCGGATCGCCGACGCTGTTCCCGCCGGTGGCCCCGGAAATGCCGTGCATCCGCTGCGGCGCCTGCGCCGAAGTCTGCCCGCACGAGTTGCAGCCCTTCGAGATGTACTGGTTTTCGCGTGCCAAGAACTTCGGCAAGACGCAGGAATACAACATCTTCGACTGCATCGAATGCGGTTGCTGCAGCTACGTTTGCCCCTCACGCATCCCGCTGGTGCAGTACTTCCGCTTTTCCAAGAGTGAGATCTGGTCGCGCGAACGCGAAAAGAACATGGCCGAAGCCGCCAAGGTGCGCTTTGAACTACGCAACGAGCGCGACGAGCGCGAGAAATCTGAAAAAACCGCACGTCTGGCCAACGCGGCTGCCGCCAAGGCCGCCGATAAAAAGGCCGAACCGACGGGCGAAGCCGCCGTTGCTGAAGCCCCCGTGAATGCCGAAGCCATCAAGAAAGCCGCCATCGCCGCTGCCATGGAACGCGCCCGCCAACAACGCGAAAACGTCCAGCCCAAAAATACCGATGGGCTGACCATCGCCCAGCGCAAGGAAATTGCCGCGATCGAAGCCCGCCGGGCGCCATTGCAAGCAGAACAAACCGCTCTCAACACGGAGCCCACGGAGACGACCGAAGGAAGTGCAGAGCCACGGGGAGCAAGGAGAAACGATGAATAACTGCTTTTCCTCCGTGATCTCTGTGTCTCTGTGCTCTCCGTGTTGAAAGAGGGTTACTAGTCCATGAACTTCACCACCCCACCCTATCTCAACCAAAACGTCAGCGTCCAGCGCGTCATGCTGTGGGTGCTGGCCGCGCTGTTGCCAGGCGTCGCCATCTACGCCTGGCTGATCGGTCCGGTTGTTCTGGTGCAGATCGCCATTGCCACCGTCGCTTCGCTGCTCGCTGAAGCCTTCATGCTCAAGCTGCTGAACAAGCCGCTCGGCCTCTTCATGGCTGACGGCAGCGCCATCGTCACCGCCTGGCTGATCGCCCTGTCTTTCCCGCCGCTCGCGCCGTGGTGGCTGATCGTTGTCGGTTCGCTGTTCGCCATCGTGGTGGCCAAGCATCTCTACGGCGGGCTTGGCCAGAATCCCTTCAACCCGGCCATGATCGCCTTTGCCGTGTGCATCGTGTCCTTCCCCGCACTGATGTCGCAATGGCCGCCAGTTGATTTGACCGCCGGTTTCTTCGATCAACTGGCGTTCGTTTTCGGCACCGCGCCCCGCCTTGACGCGATGACTGGTGCCACCCCGCTCGACGCTCTGAAAACCGCGCTCAAACTGGGCGAAGGCAACGCCACGGTGTCCGGCGTAATGACCGACGTAAGAACCTTTGGTTTCTTTGCCGGCAAGGGCTGGGAATGGGTGGCGGCAGCCTATCTGCTCGGCGGCCTGTGGCTCTGGAAGCTCAAAATTATCACCTGGCACGCGCCCCTCGGCTTCCTCGCCGGCATTGCGCTGCTCTCCTGTGCACTCTGGTTATGGAACCCGGGCCAGTTTGCCAATCCCGTCTTTCACCTCTTTTCCGGTGGCTCGATGCTCGGCGCCTTCTTCATCGTCACCGACCCGGTATCCGGGTGTACGACGCCGAAAGGCAAGCTGATCTTCGGCCTCGCCGCCGGCCTCCTGGCCTATGTGATCCGCGTTTTCGGCGGCTACCCGGATGGCGTGGCTTTCGCCGTATTGCTATTGAACATCTGTGTCCCGCTGATCGACCTGTACACGCAGCCGCCGATCTTCGGCATGAAGAGCAAGCCATGACGCACGAGATCAAGCCGCCCACGGCGACCAAAATGGCCGTGCGCACGGCGATTATTCTCTTCATCTTTGTCGTCATCTTCACCGGCCTGCTGTCGGGCGCCTATTTGTGGACATTGCCGACGATCGAGGCGGCAGCGGCCGAGGGAAAAATGAAGCTGATCGACGAGGTCCTGCCGCGCAACAGCTACGACAACGATCTGTTGAAAGACACCCTGCAACTTACCCCGACCGCTGCACTCGGTCAGGATGAAGCCTCAACGGTCTATCGCGCACGCAAGGACGGCCGGTTCAGCGCGCTGGTTCTCGAAGCGGTTGCGCCGGATGGCTACTCCGGCAAAATCCGTCTGCTCATCGCATTGGGAGCCGATGGTGCACTGCTTGGTGTGCGCGTTACGCAGCACAAGGAGACGCCGGGACTGGGCGATTACATCGAGCCGAAGAAGGACAAAAACAAGGAGCGCCCGTGGATCACCCAGTTTGACGGCCTGACTCCAGCGTCTAGCGAAGAACGCGAGTGGAAGGTGAAAAAGGACGGCGGACGTTTCGACTCGGTGGCCGGTGCCACGATCACCCCACGCGCCGTGATCAAGGCGGTACGCAAGGCCGCTTCGTATGTCGCAGAGAACCGCGAACGGATTTTCGCGTCTCAGCACGATGAGGTAAAACCATGATGACCCGTGACGAATTCCGCCAGATCGCCGCCAACGGCGCCTGGAAACAGAACACCAGCCTGATCCAGATTCTCGGCCTGTGCCCGTTGCTCGCGGTCACAACCAATCTGGTCAATGGCGTCATGCTCTCGCTGGCCACCATCGTCGTTATGGCCATCTCCGGCTTGGCCATTGCCAGCCTGCGTAACCTGATTCCGCACGAGATCCGCATTCCGGTCTTCATCCTGATCGTCGCCGCGCTGGTCACGGTGGTCGATCTGCTGTTTAACGCCAATCTGCATGAACTCTATCTTGTGCTTGGCATCTTCATCCCGCTGATTGTCACCAACTGCATCGTGCTGGCACGCGTCGAGGCGTTTGCCAACAAGAACCCGCCGCTGCACTCCATGTTTGACGGCATTTTCATGGGCATTGGCATGTTGTGGACGCTGGCCCTTCTTGGCGGACTGCGCGAGCTGATTGGCGGCGGCACGCTGTTTTCAGGCATCGACATGGTTTTCCCCAGTCTGCACCCGTTGCAACTGTTGCCCAAGGACTACCCTGGCCTGCTGCTCGCCATGCTCCCGCCCGGCGCCTTTATCCTGCTCGGCTGCCTGATTGCCTGGAAAAACTGGATCGAGGCACGCGCCAGCGCCCGCCAGCAACGCGGCACGCCGGCGCCAGTCGCGGCACCGTGAACGCGGACAAGCGGGCCGAAATCTTCAAGCGTCTGCGCGCGGCCAACCCGGCACCGACAACCGAACTCGACTACGCGAGCACCTTCCATTTGCTGGTCGCCGTCATTCTTTCGGCGCAGGCCACCGATAAGAGCGTCAACCTGGCGACGCGCACGCTCTTTGCCGATGCGCCAACGCCACAGGCCATGCTGGCGCTCGGTGAAGCCGGACTGGCCAAATACATCAACCGCATCGGCCTCTATAACACCAAGGCAAAAAACGTCATCGCCACCTGCCGCCAGCTCATCGACTCACATGGTGGCGAGGTTCCGCACATTCGGGAAGCCCTCGAAGCGTTGCCCGGCGTCGGCCGAAAAACGGCCAACGTGGTACTCAACACGGCGTTCGGCGAACCGACCATCGCGGTTGACACGCACATCTTCCGCGTCGCCAACCGGACTAAGCTCGCGCCCGGCAAGACACCGCTCGCCGTCGAACTCAAGCTGTTGAAGTCGGTTCCCGACGAATTCAAACGTGACGCCCATCACTGGCTGATCCTGCACGGACGCTACATCTGCCAGGCACGCAAGCCGGAATGCTGGCGCTGTGACATTGCCGACCTGTGCGAATACCAAGACAAGACTGACCCGTACAACGCCTGAGCCGCATCGCAGCGCGCACTGTATTTGAGCCGCTCAGATCCCGGCTCTTCAGTTTAGCAACCCTCTCCATAGGTAAGGCTGCCCACTCCATACGGAATGCTCAATCCGGCCGCTACCATGTCTTTCATAATACCAAAGGACATCAATACCCTCGGAGGGAACACGCGTGGCAGGTATCGAACTACTCGGCGTCAAGAAGAGTTTTGGCACAATTGAAGTCATCCCGGATCTTTCCCTGAGCATCAATGATGGCGAGTTCATCGTCTTTCTTGGCCCGTCAGGATGCGGCAAATCCACGTTGCTGCGCATGATCGCCGGCCTGGAAACAATCAGCGGCGGCGACATTCATATCGGGGGACGTTCGATCGCCGCCCTGCCTCCCGGCGCACGTGACGTGGCCATGGTATTTCAGCACTACGCGCTCTATCCGCACATGAGCGTGCGCGACAACATGGCTTTCGGGCTGCGCAACATCGGCATGCCGAAAAAGGAGATTGAGCGCCGGATTTCCGAAGCCGCGCGCATGCTGGAGTTGCAGGATCTGCTTGAGCGCAAACCGATGCAAATGTCGGGCGGCCAGCGCCAGCGCGTGGCCATCAGCCGCGCTGTAGTCAAGGAACCCGGAGCCTTCCTGTTCGACGAACCGCTCTCGAATCTGGATGCCGCGTTGCGTACCCGTACCCGGGTCGAATTGGCGCGCCTGCACCAGCGGCTCAAGACGACGATGGTCTTTGTGACGCACGACCAGATCGAAGCCATGACCCTGGCCACCCGAATCGTGGTCATGAACAAGGGGCGCGTGGAACAGGTCGGTACGCCCATGGAGGTCTACCACTTCCCCGCGACGCGCTTCGTCGCCGGGTTCATCGGTAGCCCGGTGATGAATTTCCTGCCGGGCGCCCTGGTGGCTTCAGGCAATGAATTTGCAACCCTGCGCGTCGACGGCGGTATCGAGCTGGCTACTCGCGTTCCTTTATCAACGCTTCCGCAGGGGGCAAGCCTCACGGCCGGTGTGCGTGCGGAGTACTTGATCGTGGATGCCGAAGCCCCGGTCAAAGCCAAAGCCGACATGGTCGAACGCCTCGGCGAACGAACGCTCGTGTACGCCACACTCGCCGACGGCAATTTCGTCGTCGGCGAAGCGCCGCGCAACCGCGACGTTAACGCCGGAGAAACAGTGGGCTTGCATTTCGACCCCGCACACGTGCATCTCTTCGACGAATCGGGCAAGGCCTACCACGCCGCGCGCTAGGAGATGGCCATGAAAAAACTGCCCGCCAAGCCCAAAGCCGCGCGTCAACCATCGTCCGCGCCCGGCGTCGGATTGCCGCACTGGGGCAATGCGCTGTTCATTCTTCCCTTCCTGATCTGCTATGTGCTGCTTCTCGTTTACCCCGTATTCAATGGGTTCTGGCTGAGCCTGCACGAGATCGATCAACTCTCCGACAGCAGTGAATTTGTCGGACTCGCCAACTTTGTGCAGTTATTCAGCGACGACATCTTCCGTGGCTCGATCCGCAATACCTTCTATTTCATCATCCTGACCACCCCAGCGTTTGTCGTTCTGGGCCTGGTTCTAGCTCTTGCGCTAAACCGTCCCGGAAAAACCGGCGCCACGCTGCGAGCCATTTTCTTCGGGTCATCGGTGCTTTCGGTAACCATCGTAACCCTCGTCTGGCGCCTGGTGCTCATGCCGGATCGCGGCTTGCTCGCCAACATCATGTCCGGCCTCGGGCTGGCGCAGATCGCGCCGCTCGCCAGTGAAACGCTGGCTCTGCCGGCCATCGCCCTGGTTACGGTGTGGTGGATCGTCGGCCTGCCGATGATGTTGTTCCTCTCCGCGCTGCAACAGGTTCCGCAGGACATTTACGAAGCCGCCGCGCTGGATAACGCCTCGCGCTGGCGCACCTTCGTTTCGATCACCCTCCCCTCGATCAAGCGCACGGTCGCCCTGGTGGCGGTCATCGAAGTGATTCTGCAGTTTCAGCTCTTCGGCCAATCGCAGTTAATGACTCTGGGCGGGCCCAACAACAGCTCGCGTTCGATCGTAATGTTCATTTACGACGCCGGATTCAAACAATGGGCGCTCGGCTATTCCGCCGCCGCGGCGCAAGTTCTGTTCGTCCTGATGCTCGCGGGCGTGGCAATCCAGATGTGGATCGCCCGCAAACGCGACGCCGAGTAGGAGTCACTCTTGAGTACAGCACTATCAGGCAACAAACTGGGAGACCGCCTTATCCTCGCCGCCGTGATTGCCCTGGCGATCGTCTGGATAGCGCCCCTGGTGTGGGTTTTTGCCCTCTCGTTCAAGCCGAACGAATTCCTGCAGGCGCATACGGACATCCTTTTCTCCCCGCCCTACACCCTGAAGAACTACCGCGACATCATCGGCAGCTCCGACGTCTTCGGCTGGATTGTGAATAGCCTGATCGTCTCGGTCGGCCAAACGATCCTAACGCTCATCCTGGCCTCGCTCGCCGGCTACGGATTTGCGCGTACCGAATTCCCCGGCAAACGCATCCTGTTCGTCGTCGTCCTGGCCGGCCTGGCCGTGCCGGAACAGGCGGTCGTCATTCCGCTGCATCGCCTGTTTGCCGACCTCGACATGCACAACACCTACTCCGCGTTAATCCTGCCGCGCCTGGCCGCGCCGTTCGGCGTGTTCCTGATGACCCAATACTTCAAGGCCATTCCGCGCGACATCGAAGAGGCCGCCATGCTCGACAACACGCCACGCTACCGGATATTTCTCCAGGTTTTGCTGCCGCTGACCATTCCGGCACAGGCCACGCTGGGTATCTTCACCTTCCTCACGGCCTGGAACGACTACCTGTGGCCGCTGATCTCGGCCTCGCGTCCCGACATGTACACGCTGACGCTGGGCCTCGCCGCGACGCAAACCAATTTCGCGCAGTCCGGCGGCATCGGCTACCTGATGTCGCAGGCCGTGTTCGCCGGTCTGCCCATCTTCATCATCTACCTGTTTTTCCAGAAGCACATTGTTTCGGCCGTCGCCG
>JANNNT010000111.1:0-3304 GCA_031398685.1 Rhodocyclaceae bacterium
CCAAGGTGATTCTGGCGAGCTATCCGCTGGTCGAGAACCTTGCCGCACAGCTCGGTGAAAACACCTATGTGCCGATCAAGGAAATGGATCTTGCCCCAGTGATGGACTTTCCTTCCCTGCCGGAGTTGAAGAATCCGCAGTGCCAGGCAAAGAATCTTCTGGCGATTGGCGCGGCGCTGCGTACCGGTGAGGCGGCGGCGTGAGTCAGCAGATCAATCTCTATGAAGCGCGCTTGCGGCCGAGTCATGCACTGGCTACCGCGCGTAATCTTGGAATCTGTGCGCTGGCCTTGCTGGTGCTGATGACGGCGCTGGCGCTGTGGACGCGTACCGATGCGGATCGGAAGACCGAGGCGGCGGCCGTGTCCAGAAAGCTGCAGGACCAGGAACAGGAAAAAATGGGCGCACTGAGCAAGGTGATGGCTGAGCGCAAGGTGTCGCCGGCGCTGGCGGGCGAGATGGAGATCACAAAATCGATGCTGGCGGCGCGCCAGGAGGTTATGGATGTTCTGGATTCAGGCCAACTGGGCAACACCTCCGGGTTTTCCGCGTTCATGATCGGCTTCGCGCGGCAGTCGCAAAACGATTTATGGCTGACCGGGTTTGTGGTGACGCTGGGTGGTGAAGAAATCGAAATTCGCGGGCGTCTGCTTGATCCGGCCAGACTGCCGTCCTATGTGCAAGGCCTGAGTAGCGAACCGGTGTTTCAGGGGCGCCGTTTCGCTGCACTGGAGATGCGGGATGTGGAACCCGAAGCGCTGAAGGCGGAGCAGCCCGGCGCAGCGAAAGTGTCGGCTGCGGGTGTTCAGCCACCGCTCAGGCTGCCGCGTTTCGTTGAGTTTACGTTGCGTTCGGAGAATGCCGGCGGCGCTGACGGCGCCACGCGCGGCGGGGTGAAGCGATGAAAGCGCAATGGCTCAAATTGGCTGCCCGTTATGATGGGCTGCAATTGCGCGAGCGTTGGCTGGTTGCGGCGGCCGTACTGTGCGGGATTGTCCTGATCGGCTACAGCTTCTTTGTAGAACCGGCGCTGAAACGTGCGCAACTGGCGGAACGCAGTTCGGTGGAGTCGCGCATGCAGCTTGCAAATACCCAGGCGCAGAGTGCCGCCTTGCAGTCTTCGAGCCTGGAACCTGATGTCGCCGCGCGGACCGAACTGGCCCGCCTGAAGAAGCAACTGGGCGACCTTGCCGGCCGCCTGGAGCTCATGGAAAACGCTCTGGTTCCCCCGCAGCGCATGACCGGATTGCTGGAGGAAATGATCGGGCGCAAAACGGGTCTGCGCCTGCTGGGCTTGAAAACCCTGCCGGTCGCGCCGCTGCTGGAGAAAAAGATGGCGCTTGAAGACGCGGCGAAGTCCGTGGACAAGCCGGTGCATTCATCATCCGGGCTGTTCAAACATGGTGTCGAAATCAGGCTGGAAGGCAGCTATCAGGAGTTGTCGGCGTACCTGGAACGTCTGGAGCAATCGAAACTGAAACTGCTGTGGAGTGGTGTGGTGCTTTCTGCCGAGAATCATCCCAAACTGGTGCTTACACTGACGGTATTCACCTTGAGTCTGGATCGCGCATGGCTGATCGTCTGATGCCCCTTCCTCGAGTTTTTTTGTTTCTGGCGCTGTGTGTGCCGAATTGGGCGGCGCGGGCGCAGGGCGTTCTGTCGGACCCGACCCGTCCGCCGGCCGGAATGTCCGCTCCGGAGATCGATACGGCGGGGGAAACAGGCCCTGTGTTACAGTCGGTCATGATCCCAAAGACGGGTAAATCGGTCGCCGTTATCGGTGGAAAGCAGGTTAGGCTGGGTGAACTATACGGAGAGAGTCGCTTGATCAAGTTGAGCGAAAAGGAAGCCGTTCTGGACGGGCCTGCCGGAATTGAGCGCCTGATGCTGACGCCGGGTATCGAGAAAACAAACATTATTACAAAATCGCCTGCCGCCCGACGTGCGCAGCGTGGGGGTAAACCATGAAGTTCAGAGTGATTCTGCTGGCCGTGCTGATGCCGCTTTTTGCCGCCGGGTGCGCGACGCATCAGAAGGCCCCAGGAGGGACTTTTGACCGGATCGGGCAGGAAATGCAAGGTGCCGTGAGCGCTAAATCGAAGGGTGCGGAGGACGCGCTAAACCAGGCAATGTTGCCGCCGCTGCAGCTTGATCTGCCGGATTCGGCAAAAAGCGTTGAGCCGCGTTTTGATCTGGCGGTGAGCAATGCGCCAGCGACCCAGGTGTTCATGGCGCTGGTCAGCGGAACGCGTTACAGCATGCTGGTGGCGCCTGAAGTGGCCGGCAGTGTAACGGTCAACCTGAAGAGCGTGACGGTGCGCGAAGCGCTGGAGACCCTGCGCGAGTTGTATGGCTACGAGTTCAAGTTTCAGGGAACACGCATCTACATCCAGCCCAACACGATGCAGACGCGGATTTTCCAGATCAACTATCTGGCTGGCAAGCGCCAGGGGCAGTCCGATGTGCGGGTGACGTCGAGTTCCATTTCGCAGTCGCCAACCCAGAGCCCCGCCACGCCAGTCGCCGGATCGCCGACGACGCCGGCAACAGGGTCTACAAGCACCGCTGGTCCACCGAGCAGCCGGATTTCAACCACCCACGACAGCGACTTCTGGAGTGATCTGACCAGTGCGCTGATCAGCATTGTCGGCGCGCAGGACGGCCGTACCGTAATCGTCAGCCCGGGTTCCGGCGTGGTGCTGGTCAAGGCTTTCCCGTCGGATATCCGCGCCGTTGAGAACTACTTGCGCGTCACTCAGGTGATCGTCGAGCGGCAGGTGATGCTGGAAGCGAAGATCATCGAGGTGAGGCTCAACGAGGAATTTCAGGCGGGGGTGAATTGGAACCACTTTGGCGGCAGTAACAACCGTTTCGCCTATGGCGCGGTGACGCCGGGAATGACGCTTGACACGACCGGCGCCCTCGGCTCGACCAGTACTGTTGCGGTCTCGCCGGGTGCAGGCGGGGCGCTGGCGACGGCAGCCCTCGGCAAAGGCTTCGTCGGACTCGCCTTCCAGAGCGCTAACTTTGCCGCCTTGTTGAACTTCCTGGAAACGCAGGGTAATGTCCAGGTGCTGTCGAGTCCGCGAATCGCCACGATCAACAATCAGAAAGCGGTACTCAAAGTGGGTACCGACGAGTTCTTCATCACCAATATCACGACAACGCCGGCCACCGCCAGCGGTTCCGGGGTGATCCCCGGTACGACAACGGTCACGACGCAGCCTTTCTTTTCCGGCATTGCGCTTGATGTGACGCCGCAGATCGACGGCGACAACAATATCGTCCTGCATGTCCATCCGTCG
>JANNNT010000154.1:0-10549 GCA_031398685.1 Rhodocyclaceae bacterium
GTTCCTTCTCCCCCGCAAAAATCCAGCGTATCGAGGAACGCTTGAACCATCGCCCAAGAAAAACTTTGGGCTATAAAACACCCCATGAGGTATTGTTCAATCTGCCGCCTACCCCTGTCGCAATTCGAACTTGAATTCGCACGGATGCGCCAAGACGTCGATATTCCATGTGAGCTCTCCTTCGATTTTCAGTTGTTGTCCCGGTAATAAGGTATCCGCCAGGCAGCCGTTCAGGTTCGACAGGACTCTGCTTCAGAACAATTGGGGGGCAGACCTATTTTTTGGCGGCATTGATCGGTGTATGAGCTACACGCGCCATCAGTAGCAGGTCATCGCCGGGCGTGCGCTACATACGCATGGAACTGAATAACCACATGGTCATCCTGCGCAACCTCGTGTGGCGGCATCTTTATGTCCTCGCTCATGGCGGCGACGATCGCTTCTCGAGCGTGGTTGTCGAGGCCTTGCATCGAGGGAATGGCAGCCGTGTGCACATCGATTTCCCCAGCGAGAAACCCGGCGGAGTTGGGAAAACGCGCGGTCAGCGAGACCGGTTCGATCTCCACGTGCCGAAAGCCAGCGCCCGCCAGCAGCGTACGCAGTTGGTCGGCCTCGCCAAGTGCAAAGATGTCCTGCAGGGCCGACACCCCAAGGCGTTGCTGGATCACGTTGTGCAGCATTTGGTAAAAGGGGTGGCGCTCCAGACCCTGCCAGACATTCAGCCAAAGGCGGCCATCATTCTTGAGTACCCGGTGGATTTCGGCGAGGGCGGCGGGCCGGTCGGCGAAGAACATTAGCGCAAACTGGCACAGCACCAGATCGAAGCTGCCATCGGGGAACGGGAGCTGTTCGGCCCGTCACTCCCGCCATTCGACGGCCAGCCCCTGCCGTTCGGCGGCTGCGCGAGCACCGCCAGCATGTGTGGATTGAGATCAAGGCCCGTGACCGCACCCTTGGTTCCGAGCCGCGGAGCAACCTGTCGGGCAACGATGCCCGTTCCGCACGCCAGGTCCAGGACGCGTTCGCCGTGTTGCGGGTCTGCGGACTGAACCCGATGAGACGCCCATGGCGCAAAGAGTGTTGGCACCATATAGCTCTCATACGATTCTGCCGGATTGCTCATGGCGTTCCTCCCAATGTCGATTGTGCACCGCTGAATGGGTCACCTGGTTGTCGGGTTGGTTCCGGTCATGTCGGGGTGCAATCTTTCTGTCGAATTGACCTTGCCTTGACGAAGGGCGTAGGCGTCACACGGACGCACACTTGAATGACTGGCCCTCAAGTCTTGCTGCTGCAGTTGAACATCCAGTGGACCCCGAATTGATCTGTAAGGCTGCCGAAGTAGTCGCCCCAGAACATCTCCTGCAGCGCCATCTCGACCTTTCCGTTGAGCGATAGGGCGTTGAAGAGTTGGTTTGTCTCCGCGCGGGTATCGGGTTCAAGGTTGATGTAGACGTTGTTGCCCGCCGTCAATGAGAAACCCATGGATTCTGGAGCATCAGTTCCCATCAATATGTGGCCGCCCAGGATCGGGAGTGCGACGTGCATCACGAGGTTCTCGTCGGACTCGTCCAGCGGCTGCTGATCGGGCGAGGGCGGAACGTCGCTGAATCGGTGAATGGGGCCTGCGAAGTCTCCGCCGAAGACTGATCGGTAGAACACAAACGCTTGCTCTGTTGAACGGGGAAAGTTCAGGTAGGTGCTTACTTGTGACATTGGGTGGGTCTCCTTTAGTAGGTACTCCGACTAGGAACACGATGGAGAGGTTTAGCGTCTGGGGCGTACTTGCCTGGCAACAAAGCGAGTTCTTCGTCGAACGTGGCTGCGTCGAAGTATTGATCGATGAACTGCTGGTCTTCTTGATGGGGCAGCCGGTGCCAGTCGATTAAGGCGCGCATCAGGTTGCGCACTTGATCCAGTTGCCCAGCAGTTGTCGGAATTTTCGCCACTGTCATGGAGTTCTCCCGCGGGCTACATGCTGTGACGATGCCTGGAGACGGCTAATGTTTGCCTGCTCGATGGATGGCGTCAGAGCCGCACGCTAAGGTTAAATGTGTCACTTATTTGACGGGTTAGTTCCCGTCATGATGGCTCTGCCCAGATGAAGAGTCTGGCTTGGCAATCCCTGCGTTCACTTCACGGCAAATTCCCGTTGTTCGAGTTAGCGCCTTTTTGTGTTGCGGCTTAATGGATTCAAGACCGGAGCGTGAGAACAGCGAGGAAGCAGAAACACCCGAAAACCATCGCCGCAATGCCCGCCTGAAATAATGTCCCGGACTGAAAACCACCAATCCAGTAGGCGCCGGCCAGGCGAAAACCAACGCCAGCAATGCATATCAACACACCAAGCACGCCAGCGACCCACCCGAGCTTAAGCAAAGCATCCATTTGTTTCCCCCGTTGATTTCTGGATCAAAGAATAGCGATCAGCATCGCGTAATTTTTTCATTTTGTCGACAAGGTCAAAAAGCCGACGCGAAGCTCACCTGATCAGTTTCGCCGCGGTTTATGCCGCGGGCTGATCCACAGCATTACGCGATTGGTTGTTGAGGAAACCTGCGCATTCATCCGCCGGATGATCGACCTCGGGCAGAAGTGTCCACCGATTGCCTTGAATCTGTCGGCGATTGATGCCATTCGACACGATCTGCTTGAGCTTATCGACGCATCAAGCACACGGCATGCGACGCCTCCTCATTTGCTGGAGTTTGAAATAACCGAAACGGGATTGATCGGCAACGAAGCGCTGGCCATCCATCACCTGCAGGAGCTAAAAAACGTGGTTACAGCATTGCCATCGACGATTTTGGCACGGGCTATTCATCCTTCTCGAAGCTCAGCAACTTCCCGGCGAGCAGCATCAAGATCGACCAGTCCTTTGTCGCCCGGATCGGCCTCTGCGCAAAAAGCGAACTGATTGTCAAGGCCATCGTTTCACTGGCAGACATCCTGTCCTGTACCAGTATCGCCGAAGGCGTGGAGGACGAAGTCCAGGAGAGATTTCTCAAGTCGGTCGGTTGCAAACTCTTTCAGGGTTACTGCTATCATCGGCCACTTGAGGTTGCACAACTCGATGAACTTCTGGTCCTCAAACCAATGGCGTCAGCCACTAGCCGACCCTGAGTCAAATCCGCTTCACAAACGCCTCAAACCCTGAATTGACTGAGTGCAGCGCGCGTACCGGCAGCCAGTTCGCCCAGGCAGAGAGCGGAATTGGCCGCATCGTGCGTGGCGGTACTGATCTCCTCTAACATCTGGGCGTTTTTCTCAACGTTCGTCGCGATTTCGTTGCTCGCTATGCTCTGTTCGCTGAGCGCACCGGATATCTCGTTTACCGCTGAAATCACGCGCTGCGCGCTTTCGCTGATGCCCAGTATCGAGACGCTCGCACGCTGGGCCATGCCGACTCCATGTTCAACACGAGATACGGCCAGATTCATCGTGCCCACCGCGCTCTGTGCACTGGACTGAACCTCGCCGATCATGCCGCTGATTTCGGCTGTGGCCCGGGTTGTGCGTTCTGCGAGTTTTCTCACTTCATCGGCCACCACAGCAAATCCTCGCCCCTGCTCACCGGCGCGCGCCGCCTCAATGGCGGCATTCAGGGCCAACAGATTGGTTTGATCGGCCACCTCTTTGATGACTTGAACAATGACCGAGATCTTCTGCGAACTATCGCCCATCCTTTGAATGGTTTCCGCTGCCTCGCCAACCGTCTGCGATATCTGCTGCATATCCACGACCGTGTCCTGGATAATGCGATTGCCTTCCTGCGACATCTTGCCCGTTTCCGAGGTGACGCTGTTCGCTTCCCTGGCGCTGTCGGAAACATGGCTGATGCTTACCGTCATTTCTTCCACCGCCGCGGCCATCGCCGAGGCTGCTTCGGACTGCGCTTCGGTCGACTTGGCCATCAGCGACGAAGCCGCCGCCAGTTGCTGTGCTGTTGCCGCAACGCGTTCCGCATTTTCCTGCAGGTTGCTCACCATTTTGCGCAAACTGCTCTGCATGCGCCGCATGGCCGCCATCAAGCTCTGCTCATCGCCCGCCCTGACCCGAATTTCAGAAGTCAGATCGCCCGCCGCGATTTTCTCCACCACCGCCTTGGCTTCGTCCGGCTCGCCGCCCAGCGGGCCGGTCACGGAACGAATGATCCAGGTGGCCATCAAGGTCGCAGCGACGGCCGCAATGGCCAGGAAGGCCATTAACTGGATACGCGCCGCGGCATATTCGGCACGCCCGGCATCCGCCGTTTCCTGAAGGATTTTGCCCTGAACCTGGATCAGCGAGTTCATTGCCGCCAGCAGGGTATCCAGGGCCGGTACGACGTCGTCCGACATCATCCGGGACGCCTCTTCCGCCTTGTCCGCTTCCAGTAATTGGGCGGCATTGGAAAACGCGGCCACGTAGACTTTCCTTTTCTCGCGAATCTGACTGAGCGCGGCTTTGCCTTCCGGCTTGTAGAGCAGTCCATCGAGTTCGTCGAGCTTGGCCGTTATCGTCTGCACATTGGTGGCGATCCTCTGCCGCACCGGGCCGCGATCTGCCACCTGAAACAACAGGAAAGTTTCGCGCGCATTGGCATTCATCAGATTGATGGTGTCGTTGGCGATAACGGTTTTCTGCCAATCCTTGCTGACGATGCGCTCCATCATGTCGTTCACCGAGCCCAGTCGCAAAAGACCCAGGACAACCGAAATCAACAGCATCAGCACGAACACGCCGAAGCCGAGCGCCAGCCGTTTTGCAATAGTCAATTTGCCCATTTCACTCTATCCTTTGGCGAGTCAGTTGAAATTTCAAGTGGCACTGCGAGGCTTCATTGATCTCTCAGCAGAGCCAGGATAGGGCATCTGCCCAATGCGGATTCCGAGTAAATGTATTCGGCCGTGAATAACTTTAGCACTTCTTCAGGGGTGCTCTGCCGAAATGCTGATTGTTGGGCGCTATCGGCCTGGTGCTGTCACAAGCCAAAGGGATCAGAGACATTTCAGTTTTTCCTATTCGCGTTTTCATGTTTTCCTTTCTATTCAAAACCCAAAGTCTTTTTGTCCAGCAATTGCCGTAATCTCGTTTTGCGGCTTGCCTTCCGGCCGCCCGCGCTTGCCGGAATTGAATCGGATACCCGCCGTGGCCCACACCAACTCAGCCAAGCTGCAGCGCCTGCCGAATATCAACCGCCGCCTCAGTCCAGATGTGGACGAAACAGCGCGCGGTAGGCTTGCGCGCGCTCAGCAACAAATGAACATGGTTGGTCATCAGCGCGTAGGCATGAATGGCGCAGCGGCAATCGCGAGCCGCTTCTTCCAGCCAATGGAGGTAACAGTGGTAGTCCTCTTCGGCGAAAAAACAAGGCTCGCGATTGATGCCGCGCTGAACAATGTGCAGCGGAACTTCAGCAAGTTGGAGACGAGGGCGGCGAGGCATGGCTACTGGCCCATCGGTTCAGAAAGCAAATGTCTCCGATCCCTTTGGCCCGATAATCATCCTAAATCAGGCGGTTCCCGGTTAAAATGCGCATGACATCGCATTGATCGACGTCCATTTTCGTACCCTAAAAAACAAATCCGGCAGTTGCCGGTTTTTCATTTAATGAGGAGAGCATTTTGACTAAAAACCGTTGGGCAGCAACTGGTGCCGTCGTCGTTGCGGCACTTGCCGCCGGCTATCCCGCTTCCGCCTGGTACTTCGGCAAGCAGATCGAGGTCGCACACGCCGAACTCGACAAGCAGATTGCGGCGGTCCCGTATCTCAAACTCGTCAAGCACGACTACGAGCGCACGTTGTTTGGCGCGACCGAGGTCATCACGCTGGAACTGCCGTCAGAATTCTTCCATAAGCCACCGGCGCCGGTCGTTCCTGAAGCGCCCGCTGCCGACGCGAACACGACTGCCGAGGCGAATGCTGGACAAGCGCCGGTTGCCGCGCCTGCGCCGGCGCCAGTTGCCCCGGCGGCTCCGCTCCCGCCGATTCAGATCACCGTGAAATCCGAAATTCAGCACGGCCTCATCCCAGGCTTCAGTGCCTTTGGCGCCGGCAGCGCCAAGACGGTCATCGTGTTCGATGACGCAACGCAGAAAAAAGTGACCGCCGCCTTCGACGGAAAACCGCCCGTTGAAATACAAACGCTCTACAGCCTGTTCGGCGGCGGGCATTCCACGCTCACTAGCCCCGCGTTCAAGTTCTCGTTCACCGGCAAGTCGGAAGGCAGCCAGGCCACGATTTCGGGCGACGGCTTGACGGCTTCCATGGATTTCACCGCAGGACTTGACCACTACACCGCGAAAGGCAATGCGCCGCGCTTTGAAATCGTCGACGACAAGGGCCTGAAAATCGTGTTTGCCGGCCTGAAGATCGACAGCACGCAACAACGCATGTTCAAGGACGAGCCGCTGCTCTACGCCGGAACGCAGCGCTTCACGCTCGCTGAAGTAGTGGCCGAATCGACGCAGAATGGCGGCTCGAAGGTTCAGATCAAGGATTTCGACTACGACGTGAGCATCCCGGTTGCCGGCGAGTACATCGACATGATTGCCAAGATTGGCGCCACCGATTTCCGGGTTGGCGAACAGAACTTCGGGCCAATTCACTACGACTTCTCGCTCAAGCATCTGCATGCGCGCAAGCTGGCTGCCCTGCACCGCAGCGGCATGGCGCTCTATTCAAAGCCGATGGCGGCGGATAACACCCAGCAGTTGGAGCAAGCCTTCGCCACGCTGAAAACTCAGGTGCTGGAGCTGATCATGGAGAATCCGGAATTCACGATTGATCGACTCAGCGTGCATACGACCGGGGGCGATGCGAACCTCTCGGCTCGCATCAAACTGGCCGGCGTCACGGCGGAGGATTTCAATAATCCGATGATGCTGGTTCCGAAAATTGACTTCGCGGCCGATCTTTCGGCGCCAACCAGCCTGATCGACACCTTGCAGCCGGGCAAAGCGGCGAGCGAAGAAGATATCCAGGCGCGCAAACAAGTGTCCGAGCAGGCGATCGCCGGCGTAGTGCAGCAAGGCTATGTCATCAACGACGGCGGCATGCTCAAGACCCGGGTCACCTTCAGTAAGGGTCAGTTGCTGGTCAATGAAAAACCGTTCAATCCGATGGGGATGATGGCGGCCGGCGCGGCGCATTAAGCGGCGTTAAAATAGAATCAGGCTGGAGCCCAATGAACACGGACATCTCCAGCCTGACCTGCGAATTCAAGTTCGAATTGCGACAGGGGTAGGCGGCAGATTGAACAATACCTCATGAGGTGTTTTATAGCCCAAAGTTTTTCTTGGGCTACGGTACGGAGGCGCCATGTGAGCAGGCGCTGGAAGCGGTGCGCTGGCCGAGTGGATTTAGCTGTCCACGTTGAGAGCCAAAGTGAGAGCCAAAGGGGTCAAAGACATTTCAGTTTTTCCTATTCGCGTTTTCATGGTTTCCTTTCTATTCAAAACCCAAAGTCTTTTTGTCCAGCAATTGGCGCGACCTCGTTTTGCGGCTTGCCTTCCGGCCGCCCGCGTTTGCCGGAATTAAATTGGATACCCGCCGTGGCACACACCAACTCGGCAAACCGGTTGCGCCCAACGGGCATGCCAAGCTGCAGCGCCTGTCGAATATCAACCGCCGCCTCAGCGTCCAGATGCGGACGAAACAGCGCCCGGTAGGCTTGCGCACGCTCGTTGGCGCCACTGCCTTGGGTGAGATGCAGCAGAAGCAACTGAAGCGTCAGCTTCGCATTAATTTCCATCATTCCGGCGACGCCGGAATGACTGGGTTATCCAAGCGTTTCACCATGGCTGCCTACGAGTCGAGCAGATACCGTGCGTAGACGGGCGCGCCGAAGGTCACAATCAGGTAGAGAGTACCGCTTGCCGCCATTAGCTTGAGAACCCAGGGCATGAATCCTTGGCCCCGAATCTCGACCATCTTCTCGACGGTCCACAGCGTCAGAAAGACTCCGGCGATGATCTGGATCGACTTGAGACCGAGTATCGAAGCTCCGATAACGCCTGCGAAACAGATCGTAAGCACGATGGCCTGCATGGCGATCCAGCGTCGCCGATTCTTGTACCACTCTGAGCCTGCGATGAGCAGGCCGAGGTAGCCGACGAATCCGCCGACGATCAATGAGCCGGGCTCGAAGGCACTGATGACGGGATGGGTGACGTTCGCCGCATGCAGTCCCATAAAGAGAACCGTGACGAGAAGGCCGGCCGATGTGGCCCGCGCGAGCGCGTCGTTGCTCCTGAAACCGACGGCGTAGCCGAACGGGATCACTTCACCGGCAAAGCCAAGAAGCACCATCAGCGACAGTGCGGCGTTGGCGCCCATCCAGTGGCTCCCGGTGATAATCGTGGCGGCGCTAAAGGCCATTAACATGACGACGGGGCAGACATACTGCGCAAAAATCATCCTGGAGCGAGGCCTGCCCTCGAAATAGTCGATGTGGATAACCAGGGAGAGGCCAAGACCTCCGCCGATCAGAAGGCAGCCGAATAACGCCCAGTACGGGCTGATCGCCATGAATCCCACGCCCTGTGCCGCCAGAAGGGCGAGTCCGCTGGCGTAGGCGGTTATTTCCCAGAGCTCCCTGGGAAAATTGATAAAGACCCTGAGCAGGCGTTTGCCGATCAGGAGCATGGTGAGAATGGTGAACACAGCGATCAGACCGAGCCGCAGGAAGTTGACGCCGGCGAAGAAACCTTCCTCGCGTTCGGCCGTGGTCATCCTGGGCATCACGTTCGGGATGTTAATCTGCATCAGGGTAACGTCGGTGAGGCGGGTCGGAAGGTCGGCGTTCAGGCGCGCCATGATCCGCACGATGCGCGCGTCGGCTGCGGCATGGGTAACATCGCCATCGTGCTCGGCAGCGCGGTTTTCGGAAACCCTAATCTGGGCTTCCCGGATTGCGCCGAGTTGTGCGGAACTGTAGACCGGAGGCTGCTCCTCGGCATGGCTAGGGCCGATGCAAGCGAACAATAGTGCGAAAACCAACATGAACCAAGACCTGCACGTGAACATAAATAATTCCTTAAGTTTCAAATTTCATAGTGTCAAAATAATTGTGGGGCCAGAGCAGAATGATCGCTGCGCTGGCCGCAATGAGCGAAGGCGGAAGGGTGCTCAACAGTGCCTTTCTGGGCCTAATCGGGATAGGAAGAAAACTGTCCCCGATTGATTTCCGGGTCATTCAGCGATTCCGGTAATGCAATAAAACACCCCTTGTACTTTGTCATTTCGGCTGGCTGTTTCTATGCCGGAGAATCCTGCAGCGGCAAGCAATCCCTCGACTTCGGGAAGTCCATACAGCGTAAACCCATGAACGTGGCCCGGCCACTGAGCAAGGTCACTCCTGGAATTGAAACAAAGGGCAAGTCGACCACCGACCTTCAGTACTCGCCGGCACTCGGCCAAAGCAATCATCGGGTCGCGCCAGAAATAAAGCGTATTCACGCTGCAGAGCTTCGTGAACTCAGCAGCGGCATAGGGAATCGACTCGATGTCCCCGTACCGAATGTCGGCTTTCCCCGCCTTGATATAACGCCGAAGCCGTCCACTGACGTGCTTGACCATCTCGTGAGAGATATCAGCACCGGCGACGTAGGCACACAAGCGATTCGCCAGAACCCGTTCAAGAAGGTAGCCACTACCAAACCCAAGTTCGAGCAGCCGGTCCTTTTCGACAAGGGCAAGCTCATCGAGCGTCAGGGCATTCATTCCGACATTCGCTTTCTCCAGCCAGCGAGCAGTGAATAGTCGACCGAACAGACCTGACGGTCTCGCAAGTTGTCTGGAAAAAAATGATCGAAACATCGTTTTCGCTCTCCGGTTGGGCTAACTTACTTCGTCTTCTTTTTGCGATCGAATTTGCCCCAGTACTGGAACTCGTCTTCGTACACTTCGAGATCGAGTTCCATGACTCTCGCCTGGAGCCGTTGCTGAACGTCTGACACGGCTTTGTTGTAGACCAGTGGGCCGATTTCTTCCAGGCAGAATCCGAGCAGCGCACCGGCGGTAATATTCCCGATCTTCTCGTCCATGTTTTCCTGGAAATAGCGCTGTATGGAAGCGATCAGGGCTTGCCGGGCTTCATTGGTGATTTCAATTGTCATGTGTATTCCAGAACGGTCTCAGTCAGACGTCTTGCGTCCAGTCGAACTCCATTTGTTTTGCGGTTCGGTCGGCGAGTTCTTTATTGGTGAAGCGCTCGACCAGGTGAAGGCTCATGTCAATGCCCGCGGATATCCCGGCTGAGGTGACGACTGAGCCTTCATCAACCCAACGCCGCCGCTCCTTGACCTGAACCGATGGAAACATCGTTCGCAAATCGTCGATGTCTTCCCAGTGCGTTGTTGCTGATTTTCCGTCAAGCAAACCGGCCTTCGCCAGCAGAAAGGCGCCGGTGCAGATGGACGCGGTCAGCGACGAGCGTTCGGCGGTTTTTGCGATCCATTGAATGACTTTCGGCGCTTCAAGTTCTGCGCTTACTACCCCGCCGGGAATCAGAAGCAGGTCAATATCCGGGTGGTTTTCAAAGGTGTAGTCGGGGTGCACGCTCAGG
>JANNNT010000161.1:0-18309 GCA_031398685.1 Rhodocyclaceae bacterium
GTCCGCGGTTTCCAGCATCAAGAAATCGCTTGGCGGCAAGCCGCTCGGCTATATTGTCGACCTGCGCTCCAACCCCGGTGGGATATTGGATGAGGCAGTCGCGGTATCCGACGCCTTCCTCGACAGCGGCGTACAAAGACATGGGCATCGCTGTCTTCTTCGCCGATCCGGGACGACCACGACAGCGCTCACGGAATGAAAACACCAACGGATTGATCCGCCAGTACGTGCCCAAAGGGGCTCGCTTGAGTACCTTCTCTCCCGCAAAAATCCAGCGTATCGAGGAGCGCTTGAACCATCGCCCAAGAAAAACTTTGGGCTATAAAACACCCCATGAGGTATTGTTCAATCTGCCGCCTACCCCTGTCGCAATTCGAACTTGAATTCGCACAAAATGGCCAGGAAGGCAATATCCATGAGCATCTTCAGGCATGCCTCATGGAGATTAGCCATCCACAAGGATTGCAGCCCACTGTCGTCGAACTATCCTTCCAGATTACGTTTGATAGTGAATCCGGCGTAGGCTTGGCAAGTCGGCAGCATTTCAATGGAGACGATATTGACGTGTGGCGGCAAGGTGGCAATCCAGTACGCCGATTCGGCCACATCGACCGCCGTCAACGGCACCGTCCCCGCGTAGACCTTGGCCGCCGCCTCGTCATTGCCGCGAAAACGCACGTTCGAGAACTCGGTACCGCCGCACAGGCCCGGCGCCATATTGGTAACGCGCACGCCGGTACCCACCAGGTCGGCGCACAGGTTTCGCGTGAACTGTTCGACGAAGGCCTTGGTCGCGCCATACACATTACCGCCCGGATACGCTGTGGAAGCGGCAACAGAACCCACGTTGATGATCAAACCACTATGGCGCGCCACCATATCGGGCAGAATGGCGCGCGTCACCGTCACCAGACCCTTGGCATTGGTGTCGATCATGGTCTCCCACTCATCCAGCGAAGCCAGATGTGCAGGTTCGGTTCCCAAGGCCAGTCCGGCGTTATTGATCAAGACGTCGATTGGCTTCCAGCTTTCCGGTATTTCCTCCAGCGCCTGCGCGATGGACGCCTTGTCGGTCACGTCCATGGTCACCGGCCATAAATCAGCGCCCAATTCCTGCTGCAGACGGGCCAGCCGGTCGGCGCGCCGCGCGGTGGCAATCACCTTGTGCCCGTGGCGAACGAATTTGCGCGCGATTTCCTCACCAAAGCCCGAACTTGCACCGGTTATCAAAACGATCATGACGGACTCCCCTGAATGATTCAACGAAATGGCAAATCCGGAAGTCTAGCAGCCAAGGTGCACCCCGGCTGCAATCTCGTTCAGATTACGACCTGCGAACCCAGCTCGACCACCCGGTTAGACGGTATCTTGAAGAAGGCCGTCAAGCTGCTGGCGTTGCGGAACATGACCGCAAAGAGCAAGACTCGCCAATAGGTCATTTTCCCGCCGAAGCGTGGAATCAGCGTTTCCCGTCCGAGGAAGAAGGAGGTGTCCATCATGTCGAAATCGAGGCCGGAATGTCCACACAAGGCGAGCGCCGCCGGCAGGTCCGGCTCGTCCTTGAACCCGTACTGGACGGTAACTTGCCAGAAACTCTCGCCCAGATCATGGACTTCCACCCGGTCAATCTCCGGCACATAAGGCACGTCGAAGATGCGGATGGTGACGATCACCATCCGTTCGTGCAATACCTTGTAATGCTTGAGGCTGTGCAGCATGGCGCGCGGCACGCCTTGCGGTCTGCCGGTCATGAAAACGGCGGTTCCGGGTACGCGCGTGGCGCCGCCCAGCCCAAGACTTTTGATGAAGGGAGCAAGGTCAATCGCATCCTGCCCCAATTTTTCGTGCAGCAGCTCGCGACCGCGCTTCCAGGTTGTCAGCACGGCAAAGACGCCGAGCCCGAAGACCAGCGGGAACCAGCCGCCGGCAACAATCTTGGTCGTATTGGCGGAGAAGAAAGCCAGATCGATCAGCACAAACGGCAGGATGCAGACGAAGGCTTGCCAGGTTTTCCACCCCCACCATTCGCGGGCGACAACAAAAACCAGCAGGTTGGTGATCAGCATGGTGCCGGTCACGGCGATGCCGTAGGCCGCAGCAAGGTTGCTGGAAGAACCGAAGCCGATCACCAGCGCGATCACGGCAACGAGGAGCAGCCAGTTGATGGCAGGCAGGTAGATCTGGCCCATCTCGCTTTCCGAGGTGTGGCGCACCTGGAAGCGTGGCAGATAGCCCAGTTGCATGGCCTGCAGGGTCATCGAAAACGCGCCCGAAATAACCGCTTGCGAGGCAATGACGGTGGCCACGGTGGACAACAGCACCAGTGGAAACAGCGCCCACCCGGGAGCCAGCAGGTAGAAGGGGTTTTCAACTGCGGCGGGGTTGCTCAGGAGCAAGGCGCCCTGGCCGAAATAATTGATCAGCAAGGCCGGCAGCACCATGACGAACCAGGCCAGCTGGATCGGCCTTCGCCCGAAGTGCCCCATGTCGGCGTAAAGCGCCTCGCCGCCGGTAAGGACCAGTACGACCGCGCCGAGCGACAGGAATCCCAGCCCCGGATTGGCCATAAAGTAAGCTACGCCCCAGGACGGATTCAGCGCCCGCAACACGCCCGGCTCGGCAACGATATTGATCATGCCCAGCACCGCCAGTACGCTGAACCAGAGCACCATCACCGGCCCGAACAACTTGCCGACGCTGGCCGTGCCTCGACGCTGGATAAGAAACAGGAAGACCAGAACCACCAGGGCCATCGGGATGACATAGGGCTTGAACGCCGGTGTAATGACCTCCAGCCCCTCAACCGCCGAGAGTACCGAGATGGCCGGGGTGATCACGCCGTCGCCATAGAACAGGGCGGCGCCGAAGAGGCCTAGCGTAACGATGACATTGCGCCGTCGTGAACCGGCTTCGCTGTTGCGCAAGGCCAGTGCCATCAAGGCCATGATCCCGCCTTCGCCGCGGTTGTTGGCGCGCATGATGAACGATACGTATTTGCCGCTGACCACCGCCATCAAGGCCCAGAAAACCAGTGACAGGATGCCGAGCACGTTATCCGGCGTGATCGGTACAGGATGGTGCGTATTGCCGAACACCTCCTTGATGGCGTAGAGCGGGCTGGTGCCGATGTCGCCATAGACGACGCCCAGCGCGGCAAGCGCCAGTGCTCTGAATCGCGTCTTTTCAGACGGGCCTGATGATTGACTCATTGATCGTTCCCTGAAATCTTGTAAATTCTGCTCGTGTAGCCGGCCGAATGATTATGGCTGGAAGCGGTAGCCGACACCGGTTTCGGTCAATAAATACTTCGGCTGGGTCGGGTCGTCTTCCAGCTTCTGTCGCAGATGGCCGACGTAAACCCGCAGGTAGTGATTGCTCTCGATGCTGGACGGTCCCCACACGTCGCGCAGGAGATGACGCTGGGTCATCACCTTGCCGGTGTTGGCCAGCAGCACGCAGAGCAGGCGATACTCGATGGGCGTCAGATGCAGCGGTTCGCCGCCCCGGGTCACAACGCGCCGCGAAAGATCAACCTGTACGTCACCAAATTCGATGATCGGCGTCGCCCCCTCGCCGCCCCGACTTTGCCGGCGCAACAGGGCACGCGCCCGGGCGCGCAGTTCGCCGACGCCGAACGGCTTGGTCAGGTAATCGTCGGCGCCGACATCGAGCGCCTGGATCTTGTCCTTCTCGTGCGAACGCGCCGAGAGCACGAGAATCGGCACGTCCGACCAACCGCGCAGATCGCGGATGAAGTCGATGCCGTTGCCATCGGGCAAGCCGAGATCGAGAACCACCAGATCGGGCTTCTGGTTGCCGGATTCAATCAAACCCTGCGCCGATGTTCCGGCCTCGACCACCCGGCAGCCTTCCTCTTCCAGCGAGCTTCGTACAAAGCGGCGGATCAGTTTTTCGTCCTCGACGACGATGACGACAGGGGCACGTTCGCTCACGCTTTTCTCACGCTTCTCTCACGATTGACGCTCGCCTTCCAGCGACAAGACTTCCTCTTCGATGATCGGCGGATCACCCAGCGGCAGGGTAAAGGTGACACAGGCGCCGCCTTGCGCACGGTTGGCCGCGGCAATCGACCCGGCATGCGCTTCAATGATGGCGCTGCAAATGGCCAGCCCCAGCCCGACACCCGGCGTGGCCGACTCGGCTTCGCCACGAACGACCATGTCGAATTGCGCCGTGTTTTTTCCGGGAACAAAGCCCTGACCGCAATCGGAGACGGCTACGGCAAGCGTGCCGTCCTGGGCCTGCACGTCGATCTCGATGCTTGAACCCGGTGGCGAATACTTCGCGGCGTTTTCCAGCAGGTTGCAGAACACCCGCTCGATCAGCACCGCGTCCAACTCGACCAAGGGTAAATCCTTCGCCAGGGTCACCTTGACCGGGTGCTCGCCCAGTGCACGGCCAAGCAGTTTGATGCTCGAACCAATGACTTCCTCGATCGGTTGCCATTCCTTTTGCAGCGTCACTTCACCGGCATGCAGACGGGCCATGTCGAGCAGATTGCCGACCAGGCCGGCGAGCCGTTCGGCCTGCTCGCGAATAGCTTCGGCGGTTTCCAGCGCGACCTCGGCAAGAGGCGGCTTGCTGACCGTCAGCGAATCGGCGAGCCCAACCAGCGCCGTCAGCGGGGTGCGCAGATCGTGCGAAATGGCGGAAAGAATCGAGCTGCGCAGACGTTCCGAAACGACTTGCACCTGCGTGTGCTGGGCGACGTCGACGTAGTGCAGGCGCTCGACGGCGATGGCCGCCAGCGAAGCCATCGTCTCCAGCCGTTCACGCTGGCCGAGCAGGTGCTCCGTCTGACCGTCCGTCGGGGCCACCGCGATGACGCCGCGCACCCGCATCGGCGCTTTCAACGGCAGGTAAAGCAAGGCGTAGCCACTGTTGGCCAGTTGCGCACATTCGACCGGCGTACCGCGTTCGAAGGCGATGATGGCGAACCGGGGTTCAATCTGGAGACGGGCGGCGTCCTGGCCAGCGCAGGGATGCAAAGTGCCCGAGCCGTCGGGCAGAAGAATCGTGGCGTCAGCGTTCAACACGTTGCGCAGGAATTTGCGCGTGATTTCGGTAACCTGCTCCACCATCAACGCACCGGAAAGGTCACGCGCCATTTCGTAGAGCGCACGGGTACGTAAAGCCTCGGCATCGGATTCATCCGCCTGCCGGCGCAGACCGGCGGTCAGCTGTCCGGTGATGATCGCCACGGCCAGCATGACGGCGAAGGTGACGAGATACTGTCCGTCATGCACTTCGAAGGAAAAGCGCGGTGGCACGAAGAAGAAGTCGAACAGCCCCACGCTGAGAAAGGCAGCGAACAGAGCGGATTCCAGGCCTAGGCTGACGGCGATGAGCAGAACCGTGAGCAGGAACAGCATCACGATATTGGCCAGATCCAGGTACTCGTGCAAAGGCGTGGCAATCAGCGTGGTGCCGGCGCACGCCACTATCGCCAGCGCAAACTTCTGCCAGCCGGCGAGAGAAGCAAGCCACCTATTTTGTTGCTTCGAGAGAAACGACATGTTTTTCTGGCCTGAGAACACCGCTTGAAACCAAGCGCGTGGCCATTGTCCTGCTATGACAATAAAAATGGTGTAAAGATTTGGTTGTCAGGACGAGATGGAGCACCGGGGCTTGCAACAGATGAAAGACCCGTGCAGATAAAGGCGCCACGGTTCGGTTCAAGAGCGACCGATCCCCGGCACGATGAAACGCTGCAAGCGACCCCGTTACCGCTTGGGCAGGGCCAGTCGAACCAGCATCTCCTGCTTACTGCGGCAGGGACATCCACGGCTGCAAACGGGGGGAAAACGACTGCGCTTGAGCTGATCAGCATTCGCTACGCCCTGTTGTGGCACCAACGGCTGCATCACGATCCCGGGCATATCTGGCTGCGCAAGCTGTTTTACGAAGAACTCCCCCAGGCCCTGCAGACGTCTGTTCAGGCCTGAACACTGAACACTCAGACGCTGTGCCGTCGCGAGATTGCCGCCGACACCGGGTTGGTCATCGTATAATCGCCCCTTGCCCAATTTCAACGACAAAGCACCACGATGACTAATGATATCAAGACGCATCTCGCCGATTTGATGCACGCGGCGCTGTTGAGCGTCATGCCGGATCAGGCCGACGCCGCCATCATTCTGGAGCGCCCGAAGCAGGCTTCGCATGGCGATTTTTCCTGCAATCTGGCGATGCAACTGGCGCGTCCGATGAAACGCAATCCGCGTGAACTGGCGCAGTTGCTGCTCTCCGAAATTCCGAAGTCGCCGTTTGTCGGCAAGACCGAGATCGCCGGTGCCGGCTTCATCAACTTCCACCTGTTGCCCGCGGCCAAGCTTGAGGTGGTACGCACCGTTCTGACTCAGGGCGACGCGTTTGGCCGTTCGACGACAGGCGGCAAAAAGAAGGTGCAGGTCGAATTCGTTTCAGCCAATCCGACCGGCCCCCTGCACGTTGGCCATGGGCGCGGCGCGGCCTACGGTGCCAGCCTCTCGAACCTGCTGGCGTATGCCGGCTGGGAAGTCAGCCGCGAATACTATGTGAACGACGCCGGCCGGCAAATGGACATTCTGGCCCTTTCGTGCTGGCTGCGTTACCTCGACTTCTACGGCGAGCATGTTCAGTTCCCGCCGAATGCCTATCAGGGCGATTACGTGTGCGACATGGCCGAACAGATGAAGGTCGCGCACGGCGACAAGTTCGCCCGCCCTGCCGACCCTATGCTGCAAGGGACGCCCGGTCTGCCCGACGCCGAGCGAGCGGACGATGAAGCCAAGGCGCAGCGGGAAATACATCTCGACGTGCTGATTGCCAATGCCAAGGCGCTGCTCGGCGAGGACTGGAAGTACGTGCACAACCACGTGCTGACCGAGCAGCTCGAAGACGCGCGCAGCGACCTCGAAGAATTCGGCGTGCACCACGACGTCTGGTTTTCTGAGAATTCCCTGTTCGATACCGGCCTCGTTGCTCGCTGTATCGAACAACTCGAAAAGTCCGGCCACCTGTACGAGCAGAACGGCGCCAAGTGGTTCAAGTCGACGGCGTTCGGCGACGAGAAGGATCGCGTCGTGCAACGCGACAACGGCCTGTTCACCTACTTTGCCTCGGACATCGCCTACCACCTGAACAAGTGCGAACGCGGCTTCGAGCGGGTTATCAATATCTGGGGCGCCGACCACCATGGCTACATCCCGCGCATGAAGGGGGCGATGGCCGCGCTAGGGCTCGACCCGGCCATTCTCGACGTGGCGCTGGTGCAGTTTGCCGTGCTTTACCGCGATGGACAGAAGGCTTCGATGTCGACCCGTTCCGGCGAGTTCGTCACCCTGCGCACGCTGCGCGAGGAGGTTGGCAATGACGCTTGCCGCTTCTTCTACGTGCTGCGCAAATCGGATCAGCACCTTGATTTCGACCTCGATCTGGCCAAGAGCCAGACCAACGAGAACCCGGTCTATTACATCCAGTACGCGCATGCCCGGGTGTGCTCGGTGCTCGCGCAATGGGGCGGTGATGCAGACGGCCAGGAATCCACGCTCGTCAACGCCGATTTTAGCCGCCTCGACAACCCGCACGAACTGGCCGTTGCCGCCAAGCTGAGCGAGTTTCCCGAAGTCATCGAATCCGCCGCGAAGGAACTGGCACCGCACCAGATCGCCTTCTACCTCAAGGATCTGGCCGCAGAATTCCACAGCTACTACAACGCCGAGCGCATGCTGGTTGACGACGCCCCGCTCAAGGAGGCGCGCATTGCGCTAGGCGTTGCCGTGCGTCAGGTCATCCGCAATGGCTCGGCCATTCTCGGTGTCAGCTGTCCGCAATCGATGTAATTATTGAACCAGAGAGACGGACATGAGTCGTGATATGAAACCCCGCAAACGCAGCGCGGCGGGTTCCAGAAAAAAATCGGGCGGCGGTACGCTGCTCGGGCTTTTCCTTGGCCTGGTGATTGGCGTGCTCTGTGCGGCGGGCGTAGTGTGGTACATCTACCGAACGCCGCCCCCTTTTTCCAACAAGGGCCAACTCTCGCCCGCACCAGCGCCGGGGCCGGTCGCTGCGCAGCAGGCGGGCAGCAATGGCACTCCGGCACCGTTGCCGCTGCCGGGCAAGCCGGGCGATCCGCCTCCGCAAAATAGCGACAAGCCGCGCTTTGACTTCTACAAGATTCTGCCGGGCAACTCCGAGGCTATTCCTGACCCGAAAGCGGCCGATTCAAAGCCGATTGATCCCAAACTGGCAGACGCGGCCAAAAGCAAGGCCGCGAAGGATCTGGAGAAGGACGGCGCACTCAAGGAGCCCCTCTATTTGCAGACCGGTTCCTTCCAGAGCGCCGGTGACGCTGACAACCAGAAAGCCAAACTTGCGTTGATGGGAGTGGAAGCCTCGGTTCAACAGGTCATGCTGCAGGAAAAGGTATGGTTTCGCGTCCGTCTGGGGCCATTCAAGAAGATGGATGACCTGAACACTATCCGCTCGGATCTCGCCAAACAGGGAATCGAAGCTAACGTCGTCAAGAAGGATTAAGGAGACAACAATGAAAAAACACATGAACCGCTGGCTCGCCGCCATCACCTTGGCCCTGTTCTCAGTCGTTTTGCCGGTACAGGCGCAGCAACAACTTGCCGTCGGCCGTGACTATGTGGTCATCGAACCCGCACAACTGACCGACAATCCGGCCAAGATCGAGGTGACCGAATTCTTTTCCTACGCCTGCCCGCACTGCAACGATTTGAACCCGCACATCGGCAAATGGGCAGACAAACTGCCAAGCGACGTGGCCTTCAAACGCGTACCCGTCAGCTTCAACAGCCCTTTCTATCAGCTCATGGCGAAGCTGTATTTCACGCTGGAAGCCATCGGTGAGCTGCAAAAACTGGACAGCGCCGTGTTCACGGCCATCCACGAAAAAGGGCTGAAGCTGATTGACGAGAAAAGCATTCTTGAATGGGTCAAGTCGCAGGGCGTTGATGCCAAAAAGTTTTCCGATGCGTTCAACTCCTTCGGCGTTGTCAGCAAGGTCAAGCGCGCCGACCAGGTGGGGCAGGCGTCCAAAATTACCGGCGTTCCCGCCTTGGTGGTCGATGGCCGCTATCTGGTGGTCGGCAAAGACATGAAATCACATGCTGACCTGCTGGCGCTGACCGACAAAGTCGTCGACAAGGCACGTTCCGAACGCAACAAGAAAAAATAAAAGCAAGCCAGCCAGTGCTCTCCGCCCCGATCGTCTTCATCACCGGCGCCTCCTCCGGCATCGGGAGCGCACTGGCCAGCCACTACGCCAAGCAGGGTGCAGTACTTGGCCTTGCCGCCCGGCGTGGCGACCAACTCAATGCCCTCGCCGCAACGCTGACCGGTGAAGGCGCAAAACAGGTCTTCTGCTACCCGCTCGACGTTAGCGATGTCGCCGCCGTGCGGGCCGCGGCGGAGAACTTCATCGCCGGCGCGGGCACGCCGGACATCGTCATCGCCAACGCCGGCGTTTCATCCGGCACCGTGACCGAATGCGCCGAAGACCTGGACGTCATCAAGCGCATTTTCGAAATCAACGTGTTCGGCATGGCCGCCACCTTCTCGCCCTTCATCGCCGCCATGCGGCAGGCGGCTCAAGGCGGCAAACCGGGGCGGCTGGTCGGCATCGCGTCGGTCGCCGGCATTCGCGGCCTGCCCGGTGCCGAAGCCTACAGCGCGTCGAAATCGGCGGCGATCACCTACCTCGAAAGCCTGCGCCTTGAAATGCGCAGCTCCGGCATCAAAGTCGTCACCATCGCTCCCGGCTACATCGCGACGCCGATGACCGCGATCAACCCCTACCGCATGCCCTTCCTGCTCCCCGCCGCTGAAGCCGCACGGCGCTTCGCCCGCGCCATCGAGCGGGGCACCAGCTATACCGTGATTCCCTGGCAGATGGGCATCGTCGCCAAGTTTCTTCGCCTGCTGCCCAACGTGCTCTATGACCGCCTGTTCGCCAACGCGCCGCGCAAACCCAAAGTCCTGTAATTCGGCGAGTAATAGTATCTGCCCCCTACCCCGGCCTTCGTGCCGCCTATCCGCCAGAAAATTGATGAAAATCATGCGGTTTGCTCGCTCGCTCGGTATACTTGCGGCTTCGTTTTTCGAGAAGTCCTATGCTGCAGCAGAAATTACCCGAACTTGTCTGCCCCGCCGGCAGCTTGCCAGCGCTCAAGGCGGCGGTCGATAACGGTGCCGATACCGTCTATTTCGGCTACAAAAACGACACCAACGCGCGCAATTTCGCCGGCCTGAACTTCGACCACAAAGCGATGGTCGATGGGATCAACTACGCCCATTCGCGCGGCAAACACGTGCTGATGGCGATCAACACCTTTCCCCAACCGGGACGCGAAGCCGACTGGCACAAGGCCGTCGATGGCGCCGCCGATCTCGGGGTCGACGCGGTCATTCTGGCTGACGTCGGCCTGCTCGACTACGCCTGCAAACGCCATCCCGATTTGCGCCTGCATCTTTCGGTGCAAGGCTCGGCGACCAGCTACGAGGCGGTCAACTTCGCCCATCGCGAGTTTGGTGTAAAGCGTGCCGTGCTGCCGCGCGTGCTGACGCTGGCGCAGGTCGAACTGGTGATCAGGAATACGCCGGTCGAGATCGAAGTGTTCGGCTTCGGCAGCCTGTGCGTGATGAACGAGGGACGCTGCTGGCTATCCTCCTACGCCACCGGTAAGTCGCCCAATACCGTCGGCGCCTGCTCGCCGGCCAAGTTCGTGAAGTGGGAGAAATCGCCCGGGCAGATGTCGACGCGCCTCAATGGCATCCTGATCGACCGCTATGCCGACAACGAACCGGCCGGCTACCCAACGCTGTGCAAGGGACGCTTCGAAGTGAGCGGCGAAACCTATTACGCACTGGAAGAACCGACCAGCCTGAACGTGCTGGAAATCCTGCCGGACATCGTCAAGATCGGCGTTTCGGCAATCAAGGTCGAAGGGCGCCAGCGCAGTCCGACCTACGTTGCCCAAGTCACGCGCACCCTGCGTGCCGCGCTCGACGAACTCGGCCGGGATATCGACCGCTACCAAGTCAAGCCGGCCTGGCAGGCCGAACTGGGCAAGGTTTCGGAAGGTGTTCAGGCCACGCTCGGCGCCTATAACCGTCCGTGGAGGTAGGCGGTATGAAACTTTCTCTCGGGCCCCTGCTCTACTTCTGGCCGAAACAGACCGTCCTCGAGTTCTACGCCGAGATGGCGCAGATCGAGGCCATCGACATCATCTACGTTGGCGAGGTCGTCTGTTCGCGTCGCCAGCAACTGCGCGTGACCGACTGGATCGGGCTGGCGCGCGACCTGACTGACGCCGGCAAGGAAGTTGTCGTTTCGGCGCAGGCACTGCTTGAATCGGAAGGCGACCTCAAGGCGCTGCGCCGCCTCATGGACGAAGCGGGCTGCACGATAGAAGCCAACGATCTGGGCGCGATTAACATTGCCGCCGGACGCCCTTTCGTCGCCGGCCCGCATCTCAACATCTACAACGCCTCGACGCTGGCAAGCTTTACCCGCTATGGCCTGCAACGTTGGGTGCCGCCGCTGGAAGCCGACCGCACGCTGATCGAAACACTGCACACCACCCGCCCGGTGGGCGTAGATACCGAAGTGTTCGTCTATGGCAAGCTGCCGCTGGCCTTTTCGGCGCGCTGCTTCACCGCTCGGCATTACGGGCTGAACAAGGATGACTGCCAGTTCAAGTGCCTCGATTTCCCCGAGGCAATGACGCTGAAAACCCGCGAGGGACAGCCCTTCCTCGCCATCAACGGCATCCAGACGATGTCGGCGCAAACCTACAACCTGCTCGCCGAAGTCCCTGAGATGCGAAAAATGGGCATCGACATCCTGCGCATCAGCCCGCAACCGGCGCACATGCCGGAAATCATCGCCGCGTTTGACGCAGCACGGCGCGGCGAAGCGGTGCAGCCCGGCATGAGCGGATGGTCGACCGATGGCATGGTCGACGGCTACTGGTTCGGTGAAGCCGGCATTGCGACACACCATCAGGCCGCGCTTGAACAACTGCAAGGAGTTTGATCATGGCAAACAACGTCTTCAAATCGCTCACCATCCCGCGCTTCAAGCTCCCCGCCTTCGTCTCGGCTGTCGGCAGCAAGCTGCCACAGTGGCCACACGCGCTCGTGCTGACCACCGGCCTGAACGCCGTGCTCAAGATGAAGCTGCTGCCGCAAGACAGCCTCGAGTTGCTCCAAGGGCGCAGCTTCCTCGTCGACGTGCTCGATGCCGGCGGCCGGGCGTGCTTCACCTATCGCGACGGCCTGTTCCGCCCGCTGTTCACCCTGCCTGAAACGCCCGACATCGTTTTTCGCGCCAATCTATCTGCCTTCCTGCAACTCGTAGCCCGACAGGAAGACCCGGATACGCTGTTTTTCAACCGCGAGTTATGCATCGAAGGTGATACCGAACTTGGGCTGGTCGTGAAGAACATGCTCGACGCCGTGGAGTGGCCCAAGCTGCCCCGGCTTAGGCGTTTCCCGGCATTTCGCCACTAGCCGGCTGAATACAGAATCAGTATAAAAAATCAGGGAATCCGAAATGCCGATCTGGAACAAAGATGCCGAGTGCGCTTCAACCGAAGCGCGGCGGAAACTGCAACTGGAGCGTCTGCAAAGTATGGTCGAGCGGGTCTATTCCCGCGTGCCGTTCTACCGCAAAAAGCTCATCGAGGCAGGCATCAATCCTGATTCGATCACCTCGCTGAAGGACATCGCCAGGATCCCGTTCACCACCAAATACGAACTGCGCGAAACCTACCCCTACGGGTTGCTGGCCTGCGACCCGGCTAATCTGCTTGAAATCCACACCTCGTCGGGCACCACCGGTACTCCGGTGGTGGGTGCCTATACGCACGCCGACATCGACATGTGGTCGGAAGTCATGGCCCGCACGCTCTCGATGGCCGGCTGCGAAAAAGGCGATACCGTCCAGAACGGCTACGGCTACGGCTTGTTCACCGGCGGTCTCGGCGTCCACTACGGCGCGCGGCGCATCGGCGCCAACATCATCCCGATTTCGTCGGGCAACGCCCGCCGCCAGTTGATGATCATGCGCGACTTCGGTACCACGCTGCTCACCTGCACACCGTCCTACTCGCTATTCCTCGCCGAAGCGGCAAAGGAGGAAGGCATCGACTTCCGCGAGCTGCCACTGCGGGCCGGCTGCTTCGGTGCCGAACCGTGGAGCGAAAACATGCGCGTCGAGATCGAGAGCAAGCTCAACATCAGCGCACACGACATCTACGGCCTGACCGCGCTGATCGGCCCCGGCGTTGCCTCGGAGTGCGAACACAAGAACGGCCAGCACTTCAACGACGACTATTTCTACCCCGAGATCATCGACCCGGAAACCGGCGAGGTCCTGCTCGATGGCGAAAAGGGCGAACTGGTCATCACCAGCCTGCAACGCGAAGGTTCGCCGCTGCTGCGTTACCGCACGCGCGACATCACCTGCCTGATGCGCGAGCCCTGCCCCTGCGGCCGCACCTCGGTGCGCATCCACCGCCTGCTCGGCCGCACCGACGACATGATGATCGTCCGCGGCGTCAATTGCTTCCCGTCGCAGATCGAGAATGTGCTGATGCGCAGCGAAGGCACGAGATCGAGATCCGCGTCGAAGTCGAAGAAGCCGTCTTCTCCGACGTCACGCGCGCCATGGAGCAACTGCGAAAGCGCATTCACGACGAATTGAAGAGCGAACTGGGCATCAGCGCCCACATCAAACTGGTCGAGCCACTCTCGATCGCCCGCAGCGAAGGCAAGGCCCAGCGCGTCATCGACAAGTGGAGCCTCTGATGATCATCAAACAGATTTCCACCTTCATGGAGAACACCACGGGGCGGCTGGCTGACATTACCGGACTGCTGGCCAAGGCCGGCATCAACCTGCGCGCCATCTCGATCGCCGATACGGCTGACTTCGGCATCCTGCGCATGGTCGCCGACCAGCCCGATGAGGCGGTCAGGCTGCTCAAGGAAGCCGGTTTCACCTCCCGTGAAACCGACGTCATCGGCGTCGAAGTGCCGGATCACCCCGGCGAACTCGCCCGCATCATGGCACTTTTCCGCGACCAAGGCGTCAGCATCGAATACCCGATACCTTTACACCTCGCTCGAACACAAGGAAGACAAGGCAGTAATCGTGCTCAAGGTCGACGATATCAACGCCGGACTGGCGATGCTGGAGAAACACGGGTTCGCGACGATTCCATCGTTTTAGTTCCCACATCGATCGCCGTGCGACGGAGAAGGGACCAGGCTGGCCCCTTTTTTTGTGTTACGCCAGTGCCTCGGGGGCGGCTTGCCGACAAGCCGATCCGAAAATTTGTCCTTTCCTGAAAACTAGTGGGAGTAAGATCATTGCATGTTGCGGGTCGCTTCTGACCGCTTCCCGCACCAGACATTACCCCGCTTCCGCGATCGCCGACGCCATGAAACAGAGATTAGTTGCCCGCACAATCACCCGCACTTTGCGGTTTGCGGTGCTGGTTTGTCTTGCCTTGCGAGTCCTTGCCGCTGACGATATCCGTATCGTCACCGAAGAACTGCCGCCTTACAACATGACACAGGGTGGACGGCTTACCGGCATGAGCACCGAAGTCGTGCAGGCCGTGTTGAAGGAAGTTGGCGTGCAGGCCAGCATCCAGCCCATGCCCTGGGCGCGCGCTTATGACACCGCTTTGAACTCGGAAAACGTGCTGATCTACTCGATTACCCGCACCGAGCAGCGCGAGAAACTGTTCAAGTGGGTGGGCGTCATCGCGCCGATGCACTGGTACCTGTTCGCCAAGCCCGGCAGCAACATTCGCCTCGACCACCTCGACGACGCGCGCAAATACCAGATCGCAACCGTAAAGGAAGACGCCGGTGAGCAGTACCTCGTAAGTAAGGGCTTTGCTGTGGGCAAGAATCTGCAGTCGAGTAACAAATACGAGTACAACTACGAAAAGTTCAAGCTCGGGCGCATTGACCTGTGGATCTCCATCGAATTGAACGCCTTGTACCTGATTCGCCAGGCGGGCGATGATCCGGCCAGGACGGTGGTGCGTGCGTTGAGCCTGCCCGACCTGGGCGGTAATTCCGGGCTGAACCTGGCTTTCAGCCTGAAAACGCCTGACGCCCTGGTCGAGCGTTTCCGCAAAGGTCTGGAAACGATCCGCAAGAACGGCGTCTACGACGCCATCGCAAAGAAGTGGCTGTAAGGTGTTCGCACCGCCTGATGCCAAGCTTGCCAGCGCGACGCCAGCGCCGACGCAGCCCACGGGATCGCTTGGGCGCCGACTGGTGCTGGCCACGCTGGCGTTTTGTCTCGTCTTCACCCTGATTACGGTAGCGGTTCGCACCTGGACAGCGTGGCGCGGCAACCTGGCGACGATGACCGCCGAACTGACGCTGATCGACCAGGTGTTCCAGCGCACGCTGCCCAAGGCGATCTGGGAGATGGACCAGGAGACCTTGCAGGCACAACTGGTCAGCGTCGGACAGGTCGCATCGGTTGGCCGGTTTGAGCTGCGCATCCTGCGCCCCGGGCGCCCACCCGAGGTGCTGGAGCACCAGCGTGGGGAACGACAGGATTCGCTCTTCGCGCCGTCGCTGCACCGAGTGCTTACCTACGAACCCTATCCCGGCGCCAGCGAGGCCGTCGGCGAACTGACTCTCGCGGGTGACGAGCAGGTGTTGTGGCAGCGCTTGCAGCGCGAGGTGGTTGGCATCGTCGTCTCCCAGATCATCCAGTCGCTGCTGCTGGCCGGCCTGATCATGTGGATGTTCAACCACACGGTCACGGTGCACGTGCAGCACATTGCGCGCCACCTGGGCGAGCTGTCTCCCGCCAACCTCCACCGGGCCATGCGCCTCGACCGGCCGGCTTTGCGCCACGACGAACTGAGCCTGCTCGAAGCGGGCGTCAACAACCTGCAGGGCAGCCTGTCCGCCTACCTCGATCGGCAACATGAGAGCGAACGCGATCTGGCCGCGCACCGCGACCACCTGGCCGAGCTGGTTGAAGAGCGCACGGTCGAATTGCAGGCCGCCAACAACCGTCTGGAAGAACTGTCGCGTAGCGACCCGCTCACCGGACTGGCGAACCGGCGCCATTTTGACGAAATCAAGGAAGTCGAATTCCGCCGCGCGCGCCGTTTGGGACAGCCGCTGAGCGTACTGATGTGCGATGTGGATTTCTTCAAGCTGTACAACGACACTTACGGCCACGTCATGGGCGACCAGTGCCTGCAGGTGATCGCCGAAGCGCTGAAGAGTGTCTTCGCGCGTGCCGGCGAACTGGTGGCCCGCGTCGGCGGCGAAGAATTTGCCGTGCTGCTGCCGGGTACCGATACCTTGAACGCGTACAAGGCCGCAGAGCAACTGCGCCAGGCACTGGCCACCCATGCCGTGGCTCACGCGGCCTCGTCGGTGGCGCCGTACGTGACGGTGAGTATCGGTGTCGCGCAGCTCGATCCGGAGACGATGGACACCTTCGATCAGTTGCTGCAGCGCGCCGACCAGGCGCTGTACCGCGCCAAGAGCCTGGGGCGTAACCGGATCGCCGATTGATGACACCCCCGAAAGCCACCATGACACTACGCCGACCCGCCTGGATCGCCCTGCTGCTTGCATTGGCCTGTGCCGGCAGCCACGCACAGAGCATCAAGGGCGTCACCGAAGACACGTCGTACAGCTACCTGCAAAACGGAAAAGTGGCCGGGCCGGCGAGCGAGGTCGTTGAAGCCACGCTGCACCGCGCCGGCCTGAACGACTACCGGCTCGCTCTGTACCCCTGGGCGCGCGCCTATGACATGGCGCAGCAGGAGCCTAACGTACTGATCTACCTGATCGCGCGCACTCCGGCGCGTGAGGCGCTATTCAAGTGGGTGGGCGAGATTACGCGAATCGAGTACCCGGTCTACAAACTGAGCGAGCGGAAGGACATCGTGGTCCCCGACCTGCAGGCCGCAAAGAACTACAGCGTCGGCGTCTTGCGCGACGACGTGCGGCATCAGTATCTGCAGGCTCAGGGATTCACCAAGCTGGTCGTTTCGGCGCAGAACGCCGAAAATTTCAGGAAACTGCTGAACCAGCAAGTTCAACTCGTGCCGATGCCGGAGCGCGACGCCGTCCTGCTGAGCGAAGAAGCCAAAGTCGACTTCGCCCGACTGGAGCAGGTGTTCACGCTGGACGCGCTGACGACCGGCCTGTATATGGCGTACAGCCGATCAACGCCCGACGACATCGTTCTACGCACCCGCGCGGCGTTCGACAGCCTAAAGGCCGAGGGCGTCGTGGCACGGCTGATGAAATCCAAGCATTAATCCGTACTTGGTCGATCAGGAGGGCTGGACGCCCATCCACAGCCATCCTTCAGCGCTCATGGCCTCCTTAGAAGTGTCATTCAGTAGTTCCAGGTCCCTCGGCAAGCCAAAGCGGAGTTAGCGCACACTCTTCTTGAGAAGGTCTTTCAGGTTGGCGAAAGGCTGTGCCGTTGCCCGATTTACATCGACCTTTCCGGCGCCGCCATGCCCGGCCTGACGCGCCGCATCGGCCTCAAGTTCGCGCGAGTGTTCGTTGTCGTGGCAGTACAGACACAGCAACTCCCAATTGCTGCCGTCGCTCGGATTGTTGTCGTGGTTATGGTCGCGGTGATGCACCGTCAGTTGCTGCAGGTTCTCGCGCGTGAATTCGCGGGCGCAACGGCCGCAGATCCACGGATAGATCTTCAGCGCCTGCTCGCGGTAGCCCAGTTCGCGGGTCTGACGATTGCGAATGGTTTCGGCAATCATCCGGTCAGTGTGTGCACGCTTCGCGTCTTCAGCAGCCACAGCCTTCTCCTCTCATGATGGTTCACGCCGATTGTACGACAGCCTTCGCGGCGCGGGATAATCGCCGCCACGCCGGGAGGGCAAAATAACTTACCTTCAGATGAGATGCTCGACCCCGGATTCCCCAATCAGGTTCAACGGATGGGGACGGCGGCCGCCTTTACCTGGTATTCGGAAGCGATCTCCCGCAGCGGAACGACCAAAGCCGCCGCTTCATCAACCTGGTACCGGTCTGTGCCGTTCTTCTGGGCGCGCTGTTGCTCGATGAACGTCTCGGTGTTGCGGTCCTTGGTGGCGGAACGATCGTGATCACCGGCGTCGTACTAACCAATCAGGCCCGCATGAAACAAAGGGCTGCTTGAGGCGGCTCAGAGCCTGACCGCAATCAGCGGGACGCGCATTTCGTCAGCGCTGACGCCGCCATGTACGCCCAGCATGCGGAAGCGTTTTTC
>JANNNT010000182.1:0-12342 GCA_031398685.1 Rhodocyclaceae bacterium
GGATTGGCACTACGGTTGATTCAGGTCGGTCTTCTGGCTCGCCGTCGATCTTCTCCAGCGCCTTCCCATGCGTGAGCACAGTGGCGTAAATGCGGAGTTGTCAGGCTTACAGCAGCGGGGGCTGCGCCGGAATGTCTGAAATATCAGAGTCACCGGCTTCCCGTTTAGCCTGCCCCACGGTCGTGGAGCAAGGCACCCAAAACGCAGCAAGTATACGACGAACTCAATTCAACGCCAATTTTTCTTGTTTTCTGTGGAACGGCTACGCGCGGCTCGCGAACTATTTTGAACTCGTCACCGGAACCATCGGCCGACCGTCACCGATCCAGGCGTTGAGCCCCTTGGTCACGTTGTAGACGGTCTTATAGCCGGCCTGCTCCGAGAGGAACTGGGTGGCGGTCAGGGTGCGCTTGCCGCTACGACAGACCAGGATTACCGGCTGATCGGGCTGGGCCACCCCCTTGACCTTCTCCAGCCATTGCGGCGGATTGGCGTTTCCCTTTTCGTCAAGGAAGGTCAGGAGCTTGCTGCCGGCAATTACACCGGTTTCCTTCGATTCACCTTCAGTACGGATGTCGATCACCGGAACACCGCTGGCCGCCAGGCGCGCCAGTTCGGCGCTGTCGATGTTAATGACCTCGGCGCGCGCCGACAGGGCGGCAAGGCAAAGCACGGCAAGGGCTAGAAATTTCTTGATCATGATTACTCCATTAACAGTTATTGGCGGCGAGCCGTCGCTGCCAGATCCATCGAAGGGTGGTAACCCCCGGTTCGTACAGCGAGTTGCGCCCTTGCCGGATTGAGCCGCGAGGAGAAGAAGGGTGAGAGTATAGCTTCCCCCCGGAAAAAACGCCGCCGGTGGTCTCAAACCCGGCAGCGCTCTGAGCACCAACGCTATTTGCTGGCCGCATCCACCACCGTCAACGCCGTCATATTGACGATCGGGCGAACCGTTGCGGTGGTCGTCAGCACGTGCACCGGACGTGCGGCACCGAGCAGGATCGGTCCGATCGCAATGCCGTCGCCGCCGGTCATTTTGAGCAGAGGTGATTCATCGCCGCCAGTGTGGAGCACTCGTCGCTCGGCTGGGCGACATGCTCCTCGCCTAGGCGCACGCCACGCTTCAGACCCGGCTGGCTCAGGCAGTGCTCGATGCGCGACAGTAACTCGGTCACCCGAAAGGGCTTCACCAGATAATCGTCGACCCCCAGTTTCTTCCCCCGCAGCACACTCTCGGTATCGTCGGCCCCAGTGACCATGATGACCGGCAGCGTTACCGACTCAGGCCTCTCCCGCATCTTTGCGAGCACCCAAAAACCGTCCATATCAGGCATGTTAACGTCAAGCATGACAAGATCGAAGAAGGCAGAATTCAGTAATTCCAGAGCTCGACTTCCAGTCGCCGCCAGGGTCACCTCAAAACCTTCCAATCGCAGCGTGGAGGAGAGCGTTCTGCGCATCTCCTCCTGGTCGTCAACGACCAGGAGTCGCAGCCGTGTCCCGTTTCCTGCCGTAAGCTCAGTGTTAAGCACTTTCCTACCCTCTTGAACCGCAGGAAGCATCCCCTGAACAATGATTTTAAGTATCTGATATAACTTGTTAGCATATGTTGAATGAAAGTGCAATCGAAATCAATTTTTCCCTTTCCATGAATTAATACGCATTCTCAATATTGAAAAGTCCGCCTTGACTCTTCCGGATTGTGCAGCTAAGTTAATACTGTTGATGCTCATGTAATAGCCACTAAAGAAACGCCGGCAGTAGCCAGGCCACCAACAGCCACAGGGAATTCAGTCATGCAATTTAGCCTGCGCCGGCTCGGAATCCGCACCAAGCTGATCACTCTGTTCCTGGCGATCAAGGTTATCCCGCTGATCCTGTTGGCTCTGATCGCCTGGGAAGGGGTGAGCGGGCTGGGCAAGAATGTCGCCGCCGTGGCCGATGGCTGGAGCGTCGAAGTCCTCGGTCTGGCGGCCGGCATGGGCAAAAGCTTCACCCAGGCGGCCGAGCGTTCCCTCAACGACCGCGCCCGCGAGGAACTCGAACGTCTGACCACGGACACGGCTCGTGCCGCCGCCGATTTTCTCTACGACCGCGACCGCGACATCCTGCTTGCCGCTCAGTTGGAGCCGAGCAAGGAGGTCTACCGCCACCTTGTCGCGAACCGTACCCGCGGCCTCATCGACCCCGGGAAATGGAAACTTGCCGACGACGGCAAGGCCTGGATCCCAGTAGTCGCACCGCCAGACCCGCCGCCGACAATCCTTCCCGACAACCCGGAAAACCGGCAGGACTTCCATTATCGCCCCCCTGAATCGGCGCTGCGCACGGTGCAGCGCCCCCTCTACCACGAGATCACCTTTGTCGGCCTGGACGGCCGCGAAAAAATCAAGGTGTCGACCAGCACCATCCTTTCGCCTGCCCTGCACGATGTGTCGAAACGAGAGAACACTTATTGTCAGGCCGAAGGCTATTTCGCCGAACTCGCCAAGCTCAGGCCCGGGCAGATCTGGGTCTCCGAAGTCATCGGCCCCTATGTCGGCTCACGTATCATCGGATCGGCAACCCCGGAGAAGGCAACAGGCCTGGGCATATCCTTCGCACCCGAGCAGGAGGCCTACGCCGGGCGGGAAAACCCGGTCGGCAAGAAATTCAAGGGCATCATTCGCTGGGCCACGCCGGTGGTCCGCAACGGCAAAATCGTGGGCTACGTCACCCTCGCGCTCGACCACGCCCACGTGATGAGTTTCACGGACAACCTACTGCCGACTCCCGCCCGCTATTCCTCCATTGCCGACGCCAGCGACGGCAACTATGCCTTCATGTGGGATTACCTTGACCGTAGCATTGCCCATCCCCGCCACCATTCCATCGTCGGCATCGACCCCGCCAGCGGCGATTACGCCGTACCCTGGCTCCCGGCCGATCTTTACGATAACTGGCAACAGAGCGGCCAGTCGCTACGCCAATACCTGGCGGGCGTGCCCGCATTCGACCGGCAGTCGCGGGACAAAAAGCCGGCCAAAGCGCTGTCCCAGGCCGGCAGCATCGGACTTGAATGCCGTTTCCTCAACTTCGCGCCACAGTGCCAGGGCTGGCATGACCTGACCAAGGCGGGAGGCTCCGGCTCTTTCCTGATTCAGTGGTCGGGCGTCTGGAAAATCACGACAGCGGCCAGCATCCCCTACCGCACCGGTCAGTACAACAAGACCCCACGCGGCTTCGGCTATGTCACGATTGGTGCGAACATCGACGATTTCCGCCAGCCGGCCGTGCGTACCGGCACCAGGATAAATGCCCGGGTTGACGAATTCGACCAGCACATGCGGCGGCAACAAGTGGGCATGCACACGAGGGTTACCGAAACGATGGCCGGCATCGCCCGCAATCTGACCCTGGCCACCCTGCTCATGATCCTGGCCGTGATCGCCATTGCCGTCTGGCTGGCTTCGGTACTGACCCGGCGTATCACCACCCTTACCGCCGGCTTGCAGCGCATCGAGCAAGGCGATTTCAGCCATCGGCTAGCCAAGACCTCCACCGACGAGATCGGCAACCTCACCGATTCGCTCAACCGGATGGCCTACAGTGTCGAGTTGTCCTTCAAGCGCCAAGAGGACTACCAACTCGATGCGCTGCGCAAGTCGGAGCAACAACACCGCCAGGTGGTCGACAACGCCTCGGAAGGCATTCTGGTCATCCAGGACTCACGCATTGTCCTTGCCAACCCCAAGTTTGAGCAGATGACCGGCTTTCCACTGGAAGAGCTGTACAAGCTTTCTTTCCTGGAACTGATTCACCCGGATGACCAGGACCTGGTCGCCGCTGCCGAACAACACCAGTTGCATGGCGAAGCGCCGGCCATTCGTTACTCGTTCCGCCTTGCCCGCCGCGACCACCCGACGCTCTGGGTCGCGTTGTCGGCGGTGCCGATCGAATGGCTGGGACAAGCGGCTACCCTCTCCTTCGTCACCGACGTCACCGAAAGCCGGCGGCTTGACGACCATCTCAAGGAGGTGCTGGCGGAACGGGAAACCATACTCGAGCATTCCGTCGTCGGCATCGCTTTTCTCAACCCGGAGGGACGCCCACTCTGGGCTAACCAGGCGATGGGCCAGCTATTTGGCGTTGATCCGGCCGCCACGCTAGGCACCTCCTTGGAACCCTACTTCCACTCACGGGACGAGTACCTGGACGTAGGAAAATTGGTTCTGGAGGCCGTGCAGACCCGACAGCCCTTCACCGGCGAAGTGAACATGCGGCGCGCTGAGGGCACTTCGTTTTGGGCCCACATCTCGGGAAAAGCCGTCAATCCGGACGACCTTGCGCGAGGCACCGTCTGGGTGGTGTCGGATATTAGCCAGCGACGTGAACTCGAAGAAAAGCTCGTGCGCACAACGGCAGAGTGGGGAATCATCCTGCAGAGCACCCTGATTGGAATCTCCTACACTAGCAACCGGATCCTTCGCTTCGTCAACAAGACCTTTGCCGATATGGTCGGTTATGAACCCGAAGAGCTAATCGGCCAAGGCAGCCAGATTTATTATCCGGACGAGAAATCCTGGCGACAGACCGGCGAGCGAGCCTACCCGGTTCTGGCCAGGGGAGAGGCTTTTGCCGAGGAGAAGCGCCTCAAACGCAAAAACGGCGAAATATTCTGGGCCCAGGTTTATGGCATGAGCATTTATCCTAATGACCCTGCCCAGGGCATCATCTGGACCATGATCGACATCAGCGAGCGCCGCAAGGCGGAGGAGGATATTCTTGGAGCGCTGGAGCAGCAGCGCGAACTGAACGATTTGAAGAGCCGTTTCGTCTCGATGACCTCGCACGAGTTTCGCACCCCCTTGGCGACCATATTGTCCTCGGCCGAACTGCTGCGTTATTACAGCGACAGGCTGTCCAAGGAAGAAAAGGACGAGATGCTGGGCAACATCGACACCTCCGTCATGCGCATGACGCACATGCTGGATAATATCCTGATGATCGGCCGGGCCGACGCCGGACAGCTGGAATTCAAACCGGCGCCGGTATATGTCGACGTCTTCTGCCGAAAGCTGGTGGAAGAGGTGGCCAAAGCGGCAATGCAGGGGGGCAATGGCTTCGGGCGGTTTCACTATGCCTGTGCTCGCTCCGACGAGGTCGTGTGGCTTGACGAAAAACTGCTGCAGCACGTGCTCGGCAACTTGCTGAGCAATGCCTTCAAGTATTCCCCCAACGGTCAACCGGTGCATTTCGACATTGACAGCGATGACAAGGAAATTCGCTTCCGTATTGCCGATCAGGGGATCGGCATTCCTGCCGAACACCTGCCGCGCTTGTTCGAAACCTTCCACCGTGCCCGGAATGTAGGGAACATTTCCGGGACTGGTCTCGGTATGGCCATCGTCAAGCGAGCGCTGGATCTGCACGGCGGCAAGATTCGAGTCGAATCCGAAGTGGGTTGCGGCTCCACCTTTACAGTCACCCTGCCCAAACAGCTGCCCACGGAGAGCGCAGAATGAAAACAATACTCGTGGTCGAGGATGACACTTTTATCCGCGCCAATCTAAAGCTCTTCCTGGACCTGGAGGGCTACCGGGTGATCGAGGCTGGCAACGGCGCGCAGGGAATGGCGATGGCGCTTTCGGAAAACCCGGACCTTATACTCTGCGATGTGATGATGCCCGAAGTCGGTGGCTTCGAGATGCTGGCGCGGCTTCGCGCCAAGCTCCCCTGGAGCGAAGTCCCGTTCATCTTCCTGACAGCCAGCGTGGAAGGCGACACCCGCGAGGCTGGCCTGGCCTTGGGAGCCGATGAGTTCCTCACCAAACCGTTTAACCTGGTGGAGGTTCTTGACCTGATCCGCCGCCGAACAGGGGACGCCTGACCCATGCCAACCGAGTTGACCAAATACCCAGAGCCTCGCCCTTGCGGTGGATCCCCCAACATCAAGACCCGGCCGGCCATGGAGAATAGCCATAACACCATTCTGGTTGCCGAGGACGAGGCGCCGATTCGCGAGAACATCGTGCGCATGCTGCGGATCGAGGGCTACCTCGTGTTGCCTGCCGCCAACGGTCGCGAAGCTTTGGCTCTGGCACGCGAACACTTGCCGGACGTGGTGATCGCGGATTCGATGATGCCCGAAATGGATGGGCCGGCGCTGTTGCAAGCCCTGCGCGATGATCCACTGACAGCGTCGCTGCCTTTCATTTTTCTCACCGCCCGGGCAGAACGCAGCGACATCCGGGCCGGCATGAATCTTGGTGCCGACGATTACCTGACCAAGCCCTTCCTGCGCGACGAACTTCTTGGGGCAGTAAGAACCCGGCTGGCGCGCGCGGTAGGGGAACGGCGCAAGACCGAGCAATTGGCGCAACAGGCTCGGCGCCTGGCCTATTTTGATGCCTTGACCGGTCTTCCCAATCGAACACTCCTGCAGGAGCGGCTGGATGCTGCCATCTACGCTGCTCGGCGTGGGCAGTTCGGGTTGGCCCTGATCGCCGTCGGCCTCGACGGTTTTCGCAGTATTAATGATTCCCTTGGACACGCGAGCGGAGACCGTTTCTTGCACGAGATTGCTGACCGGCTGTTTGCGCTGGTTTATGGCACCCTGTTGGCGAACCCCTACGATTGCTTGGCACGGCTCGCTGGAGACCGCTTTGCAGTACTGCTGGTAGGTTTCAGCGACGACAATTATCTGGACAGCTTCAGTCGCAGGATAGTCGAAGCCATCGCCGAGCCTTTCAAGATTGACGGCCAGGACCTCTATCTCACCGCCAGTGCCGGCGTTGCTCAACTGCCAGCAGAGCAGCAAGGCGCTGTCGAAACCCTTCTGCGCAACGCCGAAATCGCCCTGCACAAGGCGAAGGAGGCGGGCCCCGGCAGTCACCGCTTTTTTGCCGAAGAGATGAACCAGAACGCACTACGCCGGCTGCAGCTGAACGGTGACCTGTACAAGGCGGTCAGCAATGGCGAACTGCTCCTTTACTACCAGCCGCAGGTCGAGATCGCCAGCGGAACTATCGTTGGTTTCGAAGCCTTGATGCGCTGGCGGCACCCCCAGTTGGGCTTTATTTCTCCTGGCGAATTCATCCCGGTCGCCGAAGAGGGGGGGGCGATTGTACACATTGGCGAATGGGCCCTCCGGGAAGCCTGCCGGCAGGCGAAAACCTGGATTCGTGACGGGCTCGGGCCAGTGTCCATGGCGGTCAATCTATCTGCCCGTCAGTTCATGATGGATGGCATCGAGCGCACAGTCGCCGCTGTCCTGGCTGAAAGCGGCTTGCCGCCGGAATTTCTAAAGCTCGAAATTACCGAGAGCATTGCTCTTCTTGGGGTAGGCCGTGTCCTTGAAACGCTCACTGCACTCAAGGCCCTGGGTGTCTCCCTGGCCATGGACGATTTTGGCACCGGTTACTCCTCGCTGTCCTATCTCAAGCGCTTTCCCATCGATGTGCTCAAGGTGGACCAAAGCTTTATCCGCAATATCACTACCGATCCTGGCGATGCCGCCATTACGCGCGCCGTAGTGGCCATGGCGCATAGTTTCGGGATGAGCGTCATTGCTGAGGGCGTCGAGACCCTCGCACAACTCGATTTCCTTCGCGACTTGGGCTGCGAGGAATTTCAAGGCTACTATTTCAGCAAACCGCTGCCCGCAAAGGAAGCGGAAGCCCTGTTGCAGGCCCAGATTGCACAAGCTGAAGAGGCGCTACACCTTAGCCTTGGTGCTGAAGTGGCGCCGCACTGACTACGCGCAGTCCGGGGCAACAGGCCGGCTGGAACTATCCACCGCAAATGCCGCCAGTCCATCCAGGGCCAAGTCGAGTTGGTTCCGTCGCGAGGAGAAGGTCTACGTTACCTTCAGGCTGTCCAGAGTTTTCTTGACAAGAGACATTCACGACTGTTTGGAGAGTTTTTTCATTTTCATCTCTTCATTGACATGCGCTTGGGTGTCTCAAGCCGGGTGACGCTCGTTGACCTCAATCGTTATTTGCTGGCCGCATCCACCACCGTCAAGGCCGTCATATTGACGATCCGGCGAACCGTTGCCGTGGTCGTCAGCACGTGCACCGGACGTGCGGCACCGAGCAGGATCGGTCCGATCGTAATGCCGTCGCCGCCGGTCATCTTGAGCAGGCTGTAGGAGATGTTGGCGGCATCGAGGTTGGGCATGACCAGAATATTGGCTTCGCCAGTCAGTGGCGAATCGGGGTCGTACTTTCTTCTGATGTCCGCGGAAAGTGCGCCATCGCCGTGCATCTCGCCGTCGGCCTCGATATCCGGCGCCCGGGCATGGAACAGCGCCGTCGCTTCCGCCATTTTGCGCGCCGAGGCGGACGGCGACGCGCCAAAGTTGGAATGCGAGAGCATGGCCACCTTCGGCTCGATACCGAAGCGGCGAACCTCGTCGGCGGCCATCAGCGCAATCTCGGCCAGCTGTTCGGCCGTCGGGTTTTCATTCACGTGCGTATCGCAAATGAACAGGGCGCGACCCGGCAGGATGAGGTGATTCATCGCCGCCAGTGTGGAGCACCCCGGCGCTTTGCCGATGATGTCCTCGACCTGCTGCAGATGATGTGCGAAGCGTCCGGTGATGCCGCAGATCATTCCGTCGGCGTAGTCCAGCTTGAGCAGCATGGCGCCGATGAGGGTGTTGTGCTTGCGCAAACGCGTCTTGGCGATTTCGATGGTCACGCCACGGCGTTTCATGATCTGGTGGTAAGCGCTCCAGGCCTCGTTGTAACGATCATCGCTGTTCGGATCGACAACCTCGAAATGCTTGCCGACTTGCAGTTTGGAGCCGATCTTTTCCAGTCTCGCCTCGATCACCTCGGGGCGGCCGATCAGAATCGGGAGCGTCAATTGCTCCTCCAGAATGATCTGCGTCGCACGCAGAACCCGTTCATCTTCACCGTCGGGATAGACGATACGCGTTGATTTCCCGGTTCTGGCCGCATAGAACACGGAGCGCATGCCCACGCCGGTGCGGTAGATGAAGCCCTTGAGTTTTTCCTTGTAGGCGGCCATGTTGGCAATCGGCCGCTTGGCGACACCGGAATCCATCGCCGCCTGCGCCACGGCGGGCGCGATAACGAGGATCAGGCGCGGATCGAAGGGCTTGGGAATGAGGTATTCGGGGCCGAACGAAAGTTCCTGCCCCGGGTAGGCCATGGCCACCTCGCTGGTCACGGCCTCATGCGCCATGGCGGCGATGGCGCGGACGCAGGCCAGCTTCATTTCCTCGGTGATGCGGGTGGCGCCAACGTCGAGCGCGCCACGGAAGATAAAGGGAAAACACAACACGTTATTGACCTGATTCGCGTAATCCGAACGGCCGGTGGCCATGATCACATCGGGGCGCACCTCACGGGCCAGTTCCGGCATGATTTCCGGCGTCGGATTGGCCAGCGCAAAAACGATCGGCTGCTTGGCCATCTTGGCGACCATCTCTGCCTTCAGCACGCCGGCGGCGGACAGGCCGAGGAAGATGTCGGCGCCGGCAATGGCGTCGGCCAGCGTGCGCGCCTTGGTGTCCCGCGCATAGTTGGCCTTGGTCGGCTCCATGTTGGCGTCGCGGCCCACGAAGATCACACCCTTGGAGTCGCAAACCAGAACGTTCTCGCGCCGGATGCCGAGATCGCACCACAGATTGAGGCAGGAAATCGCCGCCGCGCCGGCGCCTGAGCAGACCACCTTGACGTCTTCGATGTTCTTGCCGACGACCTTGAGCGCGTTGAGCATGGCCGCCGACGAAATGATCGCGGTACCGTGCTGGTCGTCGTGGAAAACCGGGATCGACATGCGCTCCTTGAGCTTGCTCTCGATGTAGAAGCACTCGGGCGCCTTGATGTCCTCCAGATTGACGCCGCCGAGCGTCGGCTCCAGCGCGGCGATCATGTCGATCAGCTTGTCCGGATCGTTCTCGGCCAGCTCGATGTCGAAAACGTCAATGCCGGCGAACTTCTTGAACAGGCAACCCTTGCCTTCCATCACCGGCTTGGCCGCCAGCGGACCGATGTTGCCCAGGCCGAGAACCGCCGTGCCGTTGGTCACCACGCCGACCAGATTGGCGCGCGAGGTATAGAGGGCGGCGTTGTCCGGGTTTTCGACAATGGCATCGCAGGCGAAGGCCACGCCGGGCGAGTAGGCCAGCGCCAGATCGTGCTGGTTGGACAGCGCCTTGGTCGGCTGGACAGAAATCTTGCCCGGCGTCGGATACAGGTGATAGTCAAGCGCCGCTTCGCGCAGATCTTTTTCCATAGCCATGGTTACTCCAGTCAAAGTGTTCTTGAAAGATTTCGGCAACAGCCCGGGCGCCGGCAACCTCCCACTCTAGACGACTCGACGGGTTTATACAAAACACGGCCTCACGCCCGCTGCCGGACGCCGGACAGAAGCAGTAGGCCATCACCGATTTCTGTAGACCGCGACCACGGACTGACTCCGGCGGTACACGCGCAATTGCGGTAAAATCGCACGGTTTTCCATGATCGACGTACGCATCGAGCGACGTCGTCTGTTTCACCATTCAGGCACGCCTGGAGCGTCCGCCCTGATCGTCGAAACCGCCGTTTTGCACCTCTTTTTTTCTACTAAGGAACAAACCATGAGCACTTTGGCAGAACAGTTACAGAAAATGGAAGCGCACAGTTCAATTTTCGAATCAGCCGTGCGCCAACTGCCGTTACCCGTCTGCGCCGCATTCGGTTCCGCCACCCAGCCACAGGCGGTCAGCTTCGCCAACAGCGCGCGCGTACTGAGCACCAAGGACAGCGCCAGCGTCGCCAAGAGCTTCCCGAATTCGGTGCAAGCGTCGGGCAACGTCGTTCTCTCCTCGTCGGGCGCCAATGCCAAGGTGGCACAGGGCAAGCGCGTGGCCGTGCTGTTCTCAGGCGGCCCCGCATCCGGCGGCCACAACGTGGTGTGCGGCATCAAGCGCGTGCTGGGCAAGGGCAACACCCTGTTCGGCGTCAAGCCCGGCCCCAAGGGTCTGCTGCTCGGCAACCTGTTTGAAATCACCGACGCCGACGTCGACACCATCATCAACACCGGCGGCTTCGACTTCCTCGGCACCGACCGCACCAAGATCAAGACCGACGAACAGTTCGCCCAGGTCAAGGCCACCTGCGTCAAGCACAATCTGGATGCCATCGTCGTCATCGGTGGGGATGACTCCAACACCAACGCCGCCGTGCTCGCCGAATTCCTGTTCAAGGGCGTCAAGGCCGACGGTTCCGGCGTGCAGGTGATCGGCGTGCCGAAGACCATCGACGGCGACTTGCAGATCGGCGACCTGCTGCCGATTTCCTTCGGCTTCGATACTGCCACCCGGATCTACAGCGAAATGGTCGGCAACATCCTGCAGGACACGCGTTCCTCGCTCAAATATTGGCACTTCATCAAGCTGATGGGGCGCTCCGCCTCACACGTGACCATCGAAGTCGCGCTGCAAACCAAGCCGGCGGTGACCATCATTTCGGAAGAAGTGGCCGAAAAGAAGCAATCGCTCGCCTCCATCGTCGATCAGATCGCGCAGACCGTGGTGCTGCGTGCCGAGAAGGGCATGAACCATGGCGTCGTGCTCATTCCCGAGGGCCTGATCGAATTCATCCCCGAGATGAACACGATGATCGCCGAACTCAACGACGCGCTGGCGCACCATGCCGGCGAGTTTGCCAAGCACGCTGACGCCGACAAGGCCGTCTTCATCCAGGGCAAGCTCTCTGCCGGCAACGCCAGCCTGCTCGCTTCGCTGCCGGACTACGTTGTGAAGATGCTGCTCGCCGACCGTGACTCGCACGGCAACCTGCAGGTTTCGCTGATCCCGACCGAGCAGTTGCTGGTCGATATGGTCAAGGCACGGGTCAAGGAAATCGACGCCAAAGTACCGTTCGGCGCGCACTGCCACTTCCTCGGTTATGAAGGCCGCTGCGGAGCGCCGACCCTGTTCGACGCGGCTTACACCTACAACCTCGGCCTGACCGCCGGTTCGCTGATCCTTGATGGCCGCAGCGGTTATATGGCCACCGTGACCGGGCTCACCACGGGCGGTTCGCCACAGGCGATCCCGCTCACCGGCCTGCTCAACATCGAGCGTCGCCATGGCCAGGATGAGTTTGTGATCGAGAAGGCGCTGGTCAAGATGGATTCCGCGGCGATGACGTATTTCGTCGCCCGTCGTGCCGATTGGTCAGCCGACGACCTGTTCGCTTCGCCCGGCCCGCGTCAGTTGTGGGGTCCGGCGGCGTATCAGCAGCCAATCAGCGTGGCGCTGAACTCGGCGTCCGATTCGCTGGCGTTCAAGATCGGTTGATCCGTCTGATTCAAACTCAGCAAAAAGGCCATCTTCGGATG